>CAITYE010000088.1 GCA_903896535.1 uncultured Paracraurococcus sp. | reverse complement strand
TGCCTCCAGCTTCCTGGCGGGCTTCCTGCAGGAGCGGCTGGGGTGGGAGACGCTGAACTGGGCGTCCTTCACCCTGGTGGCGATCGCCGGCATCGCCGTGCTCTGGCTGAAGCTGCAACCCGCGCCGCGCGCCGCGCTGGCCTAGAGCATGCTGCGTTCACATACGTTCACGCAGCCCGCTCTAGCATGTGTTGGATCGCGCGATTCAGCGCCTTCGGCGATTCCGCCGCAACGCATCGCGCTCTAAACCGTCAGGCCATAGCCGCGCGCTGGCGCTCTGCCGGCACTCGACGCCTGTCCTTGTTGGCACAAGGGTTGAAGGCTCGGAAGCAGGGCTATGAATTACATGAATAAGCTGGCATTACCAATGGTTAGCCTTGGCTGTCGCCCGGCCTGATTCTCCTTCGTGTTCAAAAGGCTCCGCATGTCCCCATCCAGCGCGTTCCCTCCCCTCGGGCTGCTCCTGGCTGCCGGTTTCACCATGGGTGTTCCGGCGGCGGCCTCGGCGACGGTCTACGGCACCGAGACCGTCACCATCCCATTCGGGTCGGCCGACACGGCGAATGGCGCGTTCGTCAATCAGCCACACGTCGCCTTGACCTTCCTTGGAGGGGGGACAGGCTCGGGGTCCGCCAATTTTGTCGTCGATACCGGCTCCACCGGCGTGGTCGTCGGCTCCGACACCTGGGCGCCGCCGCCGGGTACGCCGAATTATGGCACGGGGACCATGACCTACGATTCGGATGGCAAGGTCTTCACCGGCACTTGGTATGACGCGCAATTGCTGATCAGCAGCCCGCAGGCGCCTGGCCAGTCGCCGACCGCGGAAGCGAGCTTGAAGGTTCTCGTGGTGCAGGCAATCGGTTGCAACACGCTGACCCCTGGGGCGGCGTGTGGCCTCGCCATGATGGGGGTGGGCTTCGCGCGCGAAAAGGCTGGCGATACCAATGGGCCGAACGGTACGCAGCTCATGGCACCGCCGAACAATGCGCTGTTGAACATCACCAAGCTGAACGGCGTGGGCGTGACGCTTTCCACACCCGATCAGCCCGGGCATGCCGGCACCACGGGCAACACCACGGCCGGCTACATGATTAGCCCGGGCGGGCTCACCATCGGGCTTACGGCTACGAATACCCAGGGTTTCGGCACGGCCCCACTGACCTGGAACAACCAGACCGCCGCCGGCGCTTCCGGCTGGGCGGATTGGAACCCCGCCCCGCTCTCGCTCACTGTGAACGGCGTGACCGGCCCAGGAACCGTGTTGAACGATACGGGCATTTCCTATGCCTTCGTCCGGGCGCCCGATGGGGCGCCGACCTCCGGCGGCAGCTGCGGGCCTAGCACCACGTACACCAACTGCTACGCCAGCGGCACCAGCATCGCGGTGGCGATCCAGACCGCGCAGATGGCGACCGCCGCCGCCGCCTTTAGCTACGTCGTCGGTGATATCAACGCGGTGCCGGCCGCGCCGCCTTTCACGCGCCAGGACAGCGTGTCAACGCAGCCGTTCATGAATACCGGCCTGACCTTCTTCGACCAGTTCACGTATTTCTACGACTACGCGAACGGTCAGGTGGGCTATCTCGACCGGTCCGCGGCGGTACCAGCGCCCGGCGCGCTCGGGTTGTTGGGGCTGGCGATCGGTTGCCTGTTCGCCACGCGCCGCTTCAGTTCCTGATATTGCCGCTCTGCTGCGGAATCCCTGTCTGTTCAAAGCAGACCTTGGCGAAGGCGGCGACACCTTCGCGGATTTCTGCCTTTGACGGCAGCGCGAAGCAGAGCCGCAGTTGGGAGGT
>CAITYE010000087.1 GCA_903896535.1 uncultured Paracraurococcus sp. | reverse complement strand
GTAGCGGCGGCGTTCAAGAAGAAGGGGATCCCGGTTGTCCTGGGTGGCGCTGGAATCACCGCCGCGCCCGAGGCCGGCCCGGGTAAGATCGATGCCATCTTCATCTGCGAGGCCGAGACCACCTGGCCGAGGTTCCTCGAGGATTTCGAGGCCGGGACCGTGGCGTCGGTCTGCAAGGCCAGCGGCCGACTGGATTTGGCATTGTCGCCCCCGCCACGGTGGGACAGCATCGCCGACCTGCCTGCCAGCAGCCGCAAATCCGGGTCGGTCCAGACCAACCGCGGCTGTCCGCATGATTGCGAGTTCTGCGACGTCTGGATTCAAATCGGCCGCGACATCCGGACCAAGCCGACCCCGCAAATTCTGACGAAGATCGGGAACCTAGAACGCTTGGGGCTAAAACGACTTCTGTTTGCCACTGACAACTTCATCGGTAACAAGAAGCACGCCGAGGAGTTGCTGCGGGCTCTGGTCCCGTTCAACAACGCCGTTCGTCAGCCCATGGCCTTCACCGCCGAGGTGACCATGCTGGTCGCGCACGACGAGAAAATGCTGCGGCTGATGAGCGAGGCCCACTTCACTGGAGCGTTTATCGGCATCGAGTCGGTCGGGCTCGATTCGCCGCGCGAGACCCGCAAGCGACAGAACATGCACGGCAACATCGTTGTTCAGATGCTTAACATACAGCCTTATGGTATATCAGTAGTCGGGTCGATGATTGTGGGTTTCGACAATGACCAGCCAAGCGTCTTCGACCACCAGTTCTACTTCCTGGAGGCAGCGTGCATCCCGATCCCGCGCCTGAATTTTCTGCATGCCTATTCCGGAACCGACCTCTACACCCGCCAGCGACGGGAGGGCCTTTTGATTGATCTGGGGCGCAGTTTCCCTGACGATCCCTTGGCGGGTTTCCACATGCGCTCCAACGTCATCTTCAAGACGATGAGTCGTTCCGACGTCTATGCGGGTTACCTGCGGCTGATGGAGCAGGTCTGGGACTGGCACAATTTCCGTGACCGGATGCTGGGGGTCATCCATAACCTCACCAAGCTGGCTGAACAGCGACCTGACCGCCGCCTGATCCAGATTGGTGAGGACCTACGCGAGGTGATGCATGGAATTCCTATGGCTGATCCGGCATCTATAGATGAGACCTCCGCCCATACACGGGAAAAAGTTCCGTATCATCTTTGGAGTATTGCCGCCATCATGCTGATGCAGTGTTTCGAGGCCGCCCGGCTGCCGGCGCCGCGCAAAGCCCTGGTTAAACAGATCGACCTGGAACGGACCCGCGAGCTGATCTTCGTGCAGCCTTGCGATGAGCCTGCCCTGGCCGTCGCCTGAGCACACGATGCCCGAATTGAACGAATGGCCCGCACGATGACCTTGGCGCATGCTGAACAGACCGACCACCCGTCCGCTACGTGGTGCATCTTGCCCTGGATCCATCTCTTCGCAGGCGAAGTGGGAGCGCTGCGCCCTTGCTGCATGGCCTTAGAAGATCCGGCCATGGTCAATCGGGATAGCCAGGGCGAGCCGCACGTCATCTATGCCGAGGACGGCATCGCCACTGCGTGGAATTCCGACTTCATGCGGTCCATCCGCCGCGAACTGTTGGCCGGTCAGCGCCCTGACGCGTGCCAGCGCTGCTTTCGGGAAGAGGATCTGGGCGTAGCCAGCCATCGGCAGTCCTCGAATGGGGCTTTCGCCCACCACAAAGATGCCGTGCTGCGGCAGACGGAGGCCGATGGGCACGCGCCTATCGAGCTGATCCGCAGCATCGACATTCGCTTGGGCAATCGCTGCAACTTGCGCTGCCGCATGTGCTCGCCGGTCTCCAGCCGGGCCCTACTGGCGGAATTCGCAAGCTATCACGAGGTGCCCACGGACGATCCGCGGCTCACCCGCCTGATCGGGGAGGACTGGGTATCCAAGTCACATTTTCAGCGCACCTTCGCCGCTTGCGTCCGCCACGCCGAGAAGCTGATGTTCGCCGGTGGCGAGCCGCTGCTCGTGCCGGAAATGGAAAAGATGTTGCGGGTGGTGGTCGACCAGGGCCGGGCCGGCGGCATCGATCTGGAATACGTTACTAATCTGACTGTGCTGCCCGAGCGGTTGTTCGAATTGTGGGCCCATTTCCGCCGGGTCAGCTTCGTGGTCTCGCTCGACGGCGTGGGCCGGGTGGGCGAACTCATTCGCCATCCCTTGCGTTGGGACCGCTTCGACCAGAACGCCCGGACCCTGGATGCCCGCGCTGCCAGCCTGCCCGGTGCTGGGCTGCACGCCAACGTTACAGTCCAGATCTACAACGTCCTGCACCTGGATGCGGTGGTAGATTACGTAGCCACCGCCTTGCCGCACTTCGGCCGCCCCAAGCTGAGCTTGCTGTTCTACCCGGAGCATCTGAGCGTCCGTGTCCTGTCGCCTGAGCTGAAGGTCGAAGCCACCGCCAGGCTGCGGGCCCTGGCCGGACGCATCCGGGACCGGTGCCCGCCACAGTGGCAAGGCGCCCCTATGGAGGACCTGTGTGCCTCCATCAACGGGATCATCGAGTTCATAAACGCGCAGGACCGGGGCGACCTGCTGCCTGAGTTCCAACGGTGGACCCGACACCTCGACCAGACTCGTGGCGAATCCACGCTCGCCATCCTTCCCGAACTTGCGCCGCTTCTTGGTTAGATCGGAAAGGCCTCGTCTATGGGCAACATCATCAAGGCAGCGCCGGGTCGGCTTGAGGACGCTAGGTGGATAGACCTGCCTTCCAACGCGGATTCCCGGGGGGTCCTGACCGTCGTCGAAAGCGGACGCGACACGCCCTTCGAGATTAAACGGGTCTACCTGCTACACAATATCGTCGGCGACCGTGGCGGCCACGCCCATCAGGATACCACCCAGATAGTGACAGCGGTCAGCGGGTCGTTCGAGCTGACCCTGTCGGACGGCACAGGCACTCGTCGCTTCATCCTGGATGACATCACGCGCGGGCTGCTGTTCGGGCCGATGCTGTTCATCCGCATGACAGGCTTCTCTTCGGGTGCCCGCGCCCTTGTGTTAGCCAGCACCCACTACGAAAAGTCACGCTCTATCCGGTCCTGGGAAGACTACCTCGCGGCGATAGGGTCGTGAGAGCGCCGGATGACCGGCAGGACGAGGCGGATCCCTTCGCCCTGTCCGCCCTGGCTAACGATAGTGAGATCATGCCGCTGCATGACTTCCATGCATGGCTGGGTGCGCAGCGCGCCGCGATGACGCTCGAGGTACGCAGGGTTCCACTTGCCGCCATGGACGCGTGGGAAGCCACGGCCGCGCCCCACAGCCTGATGCACAGGTCCGGTAAATTCTTCTCTGTGGAGGGCCTGCGGGCCCGCACCGACTTCGGTCCCACGCCCGTTTGGGATCAGCCCATCATCCGTCAGGACGAGGTCGGCATCCTCGGCATCCTGGTCCGCCGGATCGACGGCGCTTATCATTTTCTGATGCAAGCCAAGGTCGAGCCAGGCAATATCAATGGCGTACAGCTAGCGCCGACCGTGCAGTCTACGCGCAGCAATTACACGCAGGTCCATGGTGGCAGGCAGGCTCCCTATACGGCCTACTTCTTAGGTCAAGCCAACGGCCGGGTGCTCATCGACAGACTACTGACGGAACAGGGCGCTCGCTTCCTTAACAAATGCAACCGCAACATGATCGTGGAGGTCGGCGCCGACGTCGAGGTGGAAGATGGCTTCTGCTGGTTGACCCTGGGCCAGATCGGCCAGTTGCTGCGGGAGGACAACCTCGTCAGCATGTCGAGCCGTTCCATCCTCAGTTGCATCCCTTTCAATGCGAATGCCTCTTCCCTCTACCCGCTCGGTCAAGGCGGCAGATCGACGTTGCACCGGGAGGACGAGTCACTGAACTGGCTGAACAGCCTCAGGGCGCGCTACACCCTTCGGCGTGAACAGCGTCCGTTGAACCAGCTCGACGGATGGATCGTGGACGACGATGCTATCCGCCACGAGTCGGGGCGACATTTCGCAGTCATCGGCGTCGAGGTGACAGCGACCGCGCGTGAGGTGCTGCACTGGAATCAACCGATTCTTGCCCATTCCGGCGATGGGATCAATGGCTTCCTGTTGCAGCGCAGGAACGGCGTCCCCCACCTGTTGGTTCGGGCCTGCATGTTCCCCGGCAATGGGCTGCTGTTCGAACTGGGGTCTACCGTATCCCGCTCCAACGGCTGGGCGCACCTCGGCTTGGCGAGCCAGCCGCCGTTCCTTGAGTATTTCTTCAATCCGCCAGCGGCCCGCATCCGGTACCAGGGGCGGCATTCGGAAGAGGGTGGCCGGTTCTATCACTACGTAAGCCAGTACATGATCGTCGAAATACCGGAGGAGCAGGATTTTGCCCTGCCAGAAAATTTCCAATGGATGTCGATTGATCAGTTCCGTCAGTTTAATCACTATGGGTATGTTAATATCGAAGGGCGAAACATGTTGACTTGCTTGAGCCTGACACAAAATTTGATTATATAAAGAATCGTACTATCTACTTCGCCAAGCAGTGGAGTCTCCCGGCGGGCGATCCCTCCGTCCTGGGAGGAGGATCTCTGGGTCTCCCCGGGAGGGCTCAGGCGTCCTCCGGGAAAGCCAAAAAACATTGAGCATGCTCGCCTTGCCAATTTAGACTGAACGCGGCGCGGTGCAAACTGCTCCTCAAGCCTGTCTCGGAAGCACCGGCTCCGATGGCGTAGGATTCCGCAGCCAATAGGAGGTGGAGAGCATCGCGGCCAGTGACGGGTTGTTCGGCGATCATGGACTCCCCCCTCCCCTGCTCCGCTTCTCAATGTCCTGGGTGAGCAGCCAGGCAATCACGCGCGAGACGGCCTCCGCTTTCGCGGCCTCGCTGATGCCGTTTTCATCAAGGAAGTCGTCGAGCGTTGCGCCCCAGGGCGAGTTCTTCTCATCCATGGTCGGTTTCCCGCGTCATGACGGATTCGGCGCGACATGCAGCTCGATGCCGGCCCGACGTTGCAGGTAACCGATCACCCCGAAGAGGTTGCGTGCCTGCGGATTGCCGCGCGGACCAAACATGCGGATCAGGCTCTTCGGCGGCGTTGCCGTCGCCTCGCCGAGTTTCTCGAAGCCGACCGTCGCCTTGATGTAGTCGCGCAGGATCGCCTTGCCGGTATCCACATCGCCGGCCAACATCGTATCGATGCCTTCGCGCAGGAGTGCAGCCGCGAAATCGGGATCACGGGCTACGCGGCTTTGCACCAGATCCTTGAAGCTCTTCGTCAGTGCCATGGGTCTAAGCCCTCCTATCGTCCGCGCGGCCGTCGCCGCTTGTAGTCGGCCCACAGCGCCTTCGCTGCTTCGATGTCCCTCTGCTGCCGCCGCTTGGTCCCGCCCGTCAGCAAGATCACCAGCACGTCGCCATCCCGGCCGAAATAGACCCGGTAACCTGGTCCCCAATCGATCCGGTACTCGAGGACCCCCTCCCCCACGCCTTTGACGTTCGAGAGGTTGCCTTGCTCGAGACGCGCCAGGGCAACCGAGACCTTGGCTGCCGCCGCTGAATCCAGCTCGGCGAACCATTGTTCGAAAGGG
>CAITYE010000086.1 GCA_903896535.1 uncultured Paracraurococcus sp. | reverse complement strand
GGCAAAGCGGTCGGCGGCCTTGTCGGCGATGATCGCATCATCGTCCCAGGCCCCCCAATGGCCCATGACCACCTGCATGAACTCATCGGCGCGGTCGTAGCGCAGATCGTGTTCCAGATGCTCGGTGCGGCCGAAATTCAGCGCCTCCGAATTGTTCAGCGAGGTGACGATGTTCCAGGCGGCCCGCCCCCGGGTCATCAGGTCGGCGGTCGCGAAGACGCGGGCGACGTGGTAGGGCTCGTAATAGGTGGTGGAATAGGTGGCGCCGAGGCCGAGCCGGTTGGTTACCATCGCCATCGCCATCATGACCGAGACGGGGTCGAGCTTCACCGCGCGCACACCATGCTCGACGGTCGAGGCGAAATCCTGCCGGTAGATATCGGGCATGGCCAGCCGGTCGTCGAAGAAGGCCATATGAAATTTGCCATCTTCCAGCGCCCGGGCGATGCGCTGGTAGTAGTCCGGCGAGAGGAAATCCGGCGCGGTCGCCGGATGCCGCCAGGAGCTGACGAGGTTCGAGCAGTTCTGCGCCTGCAAAAAGGCGATCATCGTCATCTGGCGGCGGGACACGGCGGCTTCCTCAGATCGGGATCTCGACCTCCAGCAGCGGCGCGTGCTGCTGGCAGCCATAGACATCGGTATCGCCCACGCCGCCCGCCGGCACCAGCCGCGGGAAGGTGGCCTTGATCGCCATGGCCGCGTCATAGGGCGTCAGCAGCACCTGTTCCGCCCGCACGCCATAGAGCTGGGCGAACAGCGCTTCGGTGACGATGCCGCTGGCGCGGACCTTGTCGTACAGCGCGCGGTCGTCGAAGACGAGGTCGATGGTCAGCTCGAAGGGCCCGGCATTCTTGCTCTTGCAGACCCGGACGATGTCCTGGATGCGCGCCATCTCTCAGACCTCCTCGTAAGCGATCGGGAAGAGCGCGCAGGGGTCCTCCTGCTCCATCACATGATAGACGCTGAAGCGGTAGACCGGCCCCACCTCGATATCCGAGGGCGAGAAGGGGAAAGCCATGTTGCCCTCCCGGCAAAGGCGGCCAGGGAAATCCGTGTGCAGCATATTGGTCCGGGCGATGCCGAGCACGGCGGTCGCGATCTCCTGCGTCTGCCCGATCACCTCGATCACGAAGCCGAGCTCGTGCCCGCCGATGGTCTGCACCGGCTCCCGCGCCCCCATCACGCCGTCGCGGCCGTAGGTCCGGATATTGAGCGTGTAGCGATCGGGCGTCGCACCGAAGGCGGCGGCCTTGTCGCTGACCTGCTGGCGGACATCGGCCAGGAAGGCGTCCAGCCTGGCGATCAGCAGTGGATCGCGCGTACCGCAGACGCAGATCGAGCGATAGCCGACCAACTCCACGCCTTCGAGCTTGACCGTATAGCGGGCGGCGGGATGCCAACGCATGCCGCTGATCCGCACGGCGCGCTCGCTCAGCGCCTCGAACGCGCAGTCGCTGGTATCCAGCATGCCCCCGGGTTCGATGTGATGGATCGGGCTGCTGTTCTCATGCAGGCTGTGATTGGCAATCGAGAGCGGCGTGCAGCGGCGCGCGGGGTTCATCGGTTCGCATTCGACGCCCTCGGCATCCACCGTTACCAGCAGGCAGTCATGGCCCTTGGGGATGGAAGGCGTCGCGCCGCATTCCAGCATCTTGCCGGCATACCAGCCGGGCGCCGGGGGCAGCTGCGCGCGGATCGTCATCGCCGCCCAGGGCGCGGGGTCGCTGGCGCGCCCGGCCAGGATCACCTGCGCCCCGGCATCCAGCGCGGCGATGAAGGGCTCCGGGCCCATCATCGCGACGATGCGGCTGGCCCGCTCCACCGTCTCCGGCGCCAGCGGCGGCTGGCCGGCCAGCGGATGCACCTGGCCGGCGGCGATACGGCGCAGAATCTCCGCCCGCGGCGGCTCGGCATGGATCAGCGCCAGGCGGAAATGCAGCGCCTCCTCGGCGGCGATCTCTCGCACCAGCCGGGCGACGAGTTGCAGATGCGGCTCCCCGCCGGCGCCGCCGGCGGTGCCGATCATCAGGGGGATGCCCGCGCCGATCGCCGCCTTCAGCATCAGCCGCAGGTCGCGCCGGATCGCCATGGTGGAGCAGAAGGGGTGCCCGCTGCCGAGATAATGCGGCCCGGGATCGACGCTGCCGCCATCGACGCCGATCATATGCGGCTGGCGCGCCATACCCGCGGCGAGTGAGGCCTCCGGAAAGCCGTAGCCGAGGATGGCGCTGGTCGAAAGCAGGCGGATTTCCGACGCGCGTGCCATGGCTTTCCTCGTTGCCGCAACGGCAGATGCTACGGGCGCCTCCCCCACCTGCCAAGCGGCCGCGTTGACTCGCGCCGGGGTGGCTGCGAACGTCGCGGTTCAGGAACGCCAGGGGAGAGAGCGATGCCGGATGGCGCCATGCCACCGCCCGCGCTGACCATGCGGCTGGCCGAATGGCTTACCGCGCTGCGGCCGGCCGATGTGCCCGAACCCGTTGCCGCGGCGATTCGCCGCCTCACACTCGATACCATGGGGGCGAGCCTGCACGGCATGCCGCAGCCCTGGAGCCAGGCGATCGCGCGCTGGGCGCTGGCCGCCGCACCGGGAGAGGCCCCGCGCGGTCGGGCGCGCATCTGGGGCGCCCCGCGCGCCGTGCTGCGCGCCGCCGATGCCGCGCTGGTCAACGGCGCCGCCGCGCATGCCTTCGAACTCGACGATTTCCACAACGCCAAGCTGCATCCGGGCGCCGTTGTGGTACCGGCGGCGCTGGCGCTGGGCGAGGCGCTGGAGGCCGATGGCCTTGCCGTGCAGACCGCCATCGTCGCAGGCTATGAGGTGATGATCCGCGTCGCCCTCGCGCTGGGCCCGGCGGCGGCCAAGGCGCGCGGCTGGCACCTGACGGCGGTCTGCGGCACCTTCGGCGCGGCGGCGGCGGCGGCGAAGCTGCTCGGCCTGGATGCGACGCGCACCTCCTGGGCGCTGGGTCTCGCCGGCACGCAATCCGGCGGGCTCTTCGCCTTCACCGCCGATGGCACGGACAGCAAGCGGCTGCATCCCGGGCGCGCGGCGCAGGCGGGCATCATGGCGGCGGAACTGGCCGCCGAGGGCCTCTCCGGCCCGACCCAGATCTTCGAGGCGGCCGATGGCGGCTTCCTGCGCGCCTTCGTGGATGCGCCGGTCGCCGCGCGGCTGGTCGACCGGCTCGGCAGCCATTGGCATGCGGCCGAGACCAACTTCAAGCCGCATGCCTGCTGCGGCAGCGTGCATGCCCATGTCGATGCCGCCATTGCCCTGCGGCAGGCCTGGGATGGCGGCGCGGTGCGGGCCGGCCTCGCTGGGCTGGTCATGCAGCAATGCGGCTTCCCCTATGCCGCCGGCAGCGCGCTGAACGCGCAGATGAGCGCGCGCTATTGCGTCGCCGTGGCGCTGCTCGACGGCGCCGCCCTGCCGGCGCAGTTTGAGGCCGCGCGTATCGCCGATCCGGCGCTGACCGCCCTGGCCGAGCGGGTGCAACTGGTCCACGAGACCGCGCATGACGCGATCTATCCCGGCCGCTTCTGCGGCTGGGTCGAGGTCGAGACCGCCCCCGGCCAATGGCAGCGGCGGGAGATGCTCGATCCCTCCGGCTCACCACAGAATCCGGAGATGGCGGCGGCGCTG
>CAITYE010000085.1 GCA_903896535.1 uncultured Paracraurococcus sp. | reverse complement strand
GGTGCGATCCAGCAGCGGATACCTACGGCCTCCAGCCTCCCACAGGCGGCATTGGCGACCAGCCGATCCTGCGACGCGTAGCTGATGAATACGTCGAAAGCCATCGCTGCCTATCCCGCGCTACCCGCCTTAAAAGGGTCTAGCCCGTCTTATTCATGCTGACGACGGCCTTTGTCGGATTGGCGGCGCTTGGGGGCGCGGGCGCGGGTTCTCGCGGCGCTTTTTTCGGCGCCATCTGGGCTTTGGATTTTGGCTCCGAGGGGGTTGAGACGCGGGGCTTGTCGGTTTGAGGGGCTTGGCCCCGCCGGTCAGGCCGGTGCGGGTCGCAGGGTGGTGGCGATGTCGCGGACGAGGACGGCGTCGGGGCATGCAGCGGCGAATGCGATGCGAACGCGATGAGCGGTCTCGCGGATGCGGGCGCCGATCTTCAGCAGCCTGATGCGCAAGGTGGCGAACTCGGCCTTGGCCAGGGCGTGGGTCTTGGGCACGGCGTCGCGGACGGTGAGCATCAGCCAGTATGCGGCGGTGTGCAGGACCAGACGCATCTGATTGGCCAGGGGCGAGCGGCAGGAGGTTCGGTCGCTCTTTAGCTGGGACTTGTGCAGTTTGATGAGGTTCTCGGCCTGGCCTCGGGCGCAGTAGAGCCTGGCGTAGACCTCCTCCGGGCTGGGGGTTTCCAGCGACGTGACGACGTAGCGGATGTCCAGACCGAGGGGTGTGGCCTCGATGCGGGCGACGACACGGCGCTGGCGCTTCCAGGATTTGGCCGCATGACGGGTCTCGGCGAAGCCGCGCACGGCCGCAGCGCCGGTCTGGGCGCGCTCGACTCGGATGGGATCGGCGATGTCCTCGACCTTGGCGGCCAGGGCCTTCGTGCCCGTGACGCCGAACAAATAGTCGAGGCCATGCTTTTCACAGAAGTCCATGAGCTCGGGCCGGCCGTAGTGGCCATCGCCGCGGATGGTCAGGCGGGTGTTCGGCCAGTGGCCGCGGATACGCCGGTAGAGCCGGCGCAGATAGCCGGCGGCCTCCCTGCCCGACGGGGTCTTGCCCGGACGCAGGATCATCGCCACCGGGCGGCCGGTGGCTGTGTCATAGATGTGGATCGGCAGAAAGCAGCGTTCGGCGTGGTGGGCGTGGAACAGCGACAACTGCTGGGCGCCATGGACCACGTCCAGAGTGTCGTCGATGTCGAGGGTCACCGCTTCTGGCTCACAGGCGTAGCTGTCGCACCAAGCGTCCACCAGCGCATAGGTCAGGCGGATGACAGTCTTCAGGTCCGGCGCGTTCTCCCAGCGCGAGATCGTCGGCTGCGAGCACAGATCGCCGCCGCTGTCCGGCAGCCGCCCGCACGCCAGCTTGAACGCCGGGTCCCCGCGCAGTCGGTCCAGGTCGTTGGCGTCCTCATAGCCGCAGGCGATGGCCAGCACCCGCGCCCGCAGGATCGAGGCCACCGAATGGGTTATCAGAGCCGGATCGCGCTGGTCGCAGATCAGTCCGGCGATGCGCTCGATAATGCCGATCCGCCGGTCGGCCAGGGCCAGCAGCGCCACCCCGCCGTCGGAGGTGATGCGCCCGCCATCAAAGGCCGCGCTGACTTTCTTGCGCGACACGCTTGGCAGATCGAACAGAAGATCAGTATTATCATCCATGGCGGGTGTGGCGCCTTCGTGGTTCGGAACAGTGTTGGCCTAAGCAACCAAAACCTATTCCAAATCAGTCGGTTACGCCACACCCGTCAGCCCGCTTTCTGGCCCAGCATGAATAAGACGGGCTAGTGTTCTGTCGCAGTGATTATGACTCGTTGAGCGATGGCGTTGGATAGGACTTTGCCATCTTTACTCGGGCTTGATCTGTGGAGAACATCCAGCGGATTCGAGCGCCGCTTTCGGTCCGTCGGCGCTCCCAGGCCCGGACTTCGGTTTCGAGGCGGTCGCGGCTATCGATGCGGCGGTCCAGACATTGGCGCCGGATGACGCCGATCTCGATCTCGACCATGTTGAGCCAGCTGGCGTGCCTGGGCGTGTAGTGGAACTCCAGACGTCGCAAGATCCGACGCGCCTCGATGGCTGGGAAGGTTTGATAGATGGCTGAGGCCGTGTGAGTCGATAGATTGTCCATCACGATGCGGATCTTGTCGGCGTCGGGATAATCGACATCGGCCAAGTCGCGCATGCAGACGGCGAAGTCCTGATTGGCGCGCCGATCCGTGACCTTGAGCTTGCGCCACGATCGGTTGGCGTCGACCATGACAAAGAGGTTGGCCGTGCCGTTCCGCTTGTACTCGGAATCATAGCGGTATCGTTTTCCGGGTTTCGGCGTGATGGGCACGCGGACCTCGCCAATGAGTTGGATCGGGCTTTCGTCGAAGCAGACCACGGGGCGCTTGGGGTCATGGGGCTCGGCATAGAGATCGAGGAGATCCTCCATGCGGGCGATGTAATCGCCATCGATCTTGGCGATGCACCACATCTTCTTTTGCCAGGGCTTCAGATCGTTATCGTCCAACCGGCGGCGGACCGTCTCCCGCGAGATGGTCCGGTGTTCGATCAATTCGACCAGGGCATTGGCCAGAAGCTTTAAGGTCCAGCGGGCGCAACCCTCCGGGGCATCCGAGCAAGCCAAGGCCACCAACTGCACCTCCTCCTTGCCGCTCAGCTTGCGAGCCGCCCCCGGACGTGGCTCTTCGCTGAGGGCGGCATCGAGGCTGACTTCCACAAAGCGTTTCTTGGTGCGGTAGATGGTCGAGCCGCTGGTTTGCACCGATGCCGCGATGGCCTCGTCGCCGATGCCGGCATCGGCGGCCAGCAGGATTTGCATCCGCTTGAGCCGTCGTACCGGCAGTTTACCTCCGCTCACCAAGGCGCTGAGTTCGTCTCGTTCCGATTGGCTGAGGTCAACCCGATATCGTACATTCACTTCGAAAGCCCTTCCTGGAGGAAGAGCCTTGGATAAATCGACAATGAATCAATTGTTTGATCGAAAGACGCCGCCGGCGGCGGCACGGTTCACCGCCAAACAGGGCCAGTACCTCGCCTTCATATGGGCTTATTCGCAGATCAATCGCCGCGCTCCGGCGGAGGCCGACTTCCAGCGCTACTTCAAGGTCACCGCCCCGTCAGTCCACCAGATGCTCAAAACCCTCGACCAGTTGGGCTTGATCGAGAAGCAACCCGGCGTCGCTCGCAGCATCCAATTGCACGTCCCACCGCAGGAACTGCCAATCCTGGGCCTGGATCAACCCGTCAAAATCACTGCGACAGGACACTAGGTCATGCCCTCCCTAAAAGAGAGTGCTTCGATGATTGCCTGCGGCCTGGATTTCGGGACCTCGAATTCCGCCATCGGCGTGCTGCGCGCCGGCG
>CAITYE010000084.1 GCA_903896535.1 uncultured Paracraurococcus sp. | reverse complement strand
GTGGGAGTGGGCGGTCGGGGGAGAGCTGGGTGCCGCGGACACGCAGCACCTGGCCGGCGTAACATAGCCGCAACGGGCGGGGTTGCTGGCGCAGCCGGGTCGCGGCGATGCGGGCGACCTGCGGCGTGGTGTCGGCGCGCAGCCCCATCATGCGTTGGCTGACCGGGTCCATCAGCCGGAAGGTCTGTTCGGCGACCGCCGCACCGGTCCCCGCGAGCAGGCTCTCCTCGAACTCCAGCAGCGGCGGTTTCAGCCGCTCATAGCCATGCGCCGCGAAGCCGGCCATCAGCGCCTCGACAAGCGCCGCCTCCCGCTCCGCCTCAGGCGGCAGCAGATCGATCAACCCGGCCGGTAGCAGGCCGGCGATGGGGGGGGTGACGGGCGCCTCAGTCATGCGCCCGGGGGTGTGGCAGGGGGTGTCAGGCGGCGCAAGAGCCGCGTCGCTCGCGCGGCGTCGCCGCCGGGCCTATCCAGGGGGATGCGCTACCGCCTGGTGATCTTCGATTATGACGGCACGCTGGTGGACAGCCTGCCCTGGTTCATCGCAACCCAACCGCTGGTCGCCGCCCAATTCGGGCTGCGGCCGCTGCGGCCGGAGGAGATGCCCGCACTCCGCCAGTTGAACAGCCGGGAGGTGCTACGCTCCATAGGGGTGCCAAGCTGGAAGCTGCCGGCGCTGACGTTGGAGCTGCGGGCCCGCAAGCGGGCCGCGGCCGGGCGGATTCCCCTGCATCCAGGCATCGCCGAGGCAGTCGGCGAACTGCACGCAGCCGGCATCAGGCTGGCCATCGTCAGCTCCGACAGTCCCGAGAGCATTCGCCAGGGGCTCGGTTCCCTGGCAGCGCTGATCGGCCATATCGGCGGCGGCGCCACGCTATTCGGCAAAGCAGGCGCGCTGCGGCGGGCCCTGCGGGCAATGGCGGTCCCGCCGGCGGCGGCGATCTATATCGGCGATGAGAGTCGGGATGCCGAGGCCGCAGCCAAGGCGGGCCTCGCTTTTGGCGCGGTCGCCTGGGGTTACGCAGCGCCCGACCTGCTACGCGCCCTCGACCCGCTGGAATGGTTCACGGAACCGGCCACGTTGCTGCGACTGGCGGCCGACCCGTCCGGCGTGGTCTGCTGAACCCACCACAGGACCCCATCTATGCCCCGACTCACTATCTTCCCCTCCCTCCCCCAGAGCGCTTGGCTACCAGGCAAGGACCCGGCGGGGCCACGGGTATGACGCCGGCGGCACGCCTCGCCGCCGCGATCGAGCTTCTGGCAGCGCTGGAAGCGGCGCCACGGCGCCCCGCCGATGCCATCGCCAATGATTTCTTCCGGGCCCGACGCTACATTGGCGGAAGTGACCGGCGCGCGGTCGCCGATCGCGCCTGGGGCGTCGTGCGCCAGAGGCTGCGGCTGGATTGGTGGCTGGCCCGTATCAGGGCGCGGCCAACCGCCCGGATGCTGGCCGCCGCCGAGTTGCTGTTCGCGCCTGGGGCAACGCTGGCAACGGTGCAGGCTGCTTTTCCGGGCGGCCAATACGCGCCGACGCCGCTCTCGACGGCCGAAATAGCGCTCCTGCAGACCCTGGCCACAAGCCGCGGTGACCTGCCCGGACTGGTGCATCCGGATATGCCGGAGGGGGTCCTCTACAACCTGCCCGATTGGGTCCTGCCGGGGTTTCAGGCCCGGTTCGGGCCCTCCCTGGCGGCGGAAGCGGCGGCCATGGAAGCGACGGCGCCGCTCGACCTGCGGGTTAATCTGCTGAAAACCACCCGCACCGCCGCCGCCGCCGCCCTCGCCGAGGAGGGAATCGAGGCCGAGCCGACCAGGTACTCCCCCTGGGGCCTGCGGGTGCCCTCACGGCGGCCCGTCACCATGACCCGCGCCTTTCAGGACGGGCTGATCGAAGTTCAGGACGAGGGCAGCCAACTTATCGCCCTGCTGACCGATGCCCGGCCAGGGATGCGCGTGCTCGACTATTGCGCCGGGGCGGGGGGTAAGACGCTGGCGCTTGCCGCCAGCATGGGGAACCGCGGCCGGCTGATGGCCTGCGATGTGAATGCACCGCGCCTGGAAGGTGCGGTCCGGCGGCTGCGCCGAGCCGGGGTGGACAATGCCGAGCGCCACCTGCTGGTACCTGGGGATCGTTGGGCGAAACGGCGGGCCGGGCAGTTCGACCGGGTGCTCGTGGATGCGCCCTGCACCGGCACCGGCACCTGGCGGCGTAACCCCGACGCCCGAATTCGTATGGATTACAAAGATTTGGAGGAGCTCGGCGCCAAGCAACATGAAATTCTGGCCATGGGCGCGGAACTCGTGCGGCCGGGCGGCAGATTGGTTTACGCTACGTGTTCGCTATTGCCGACCGAGGACGAAGACCGGGTCGCTGCCTTCCTTCTGGCGCATTCCGAATTCACGCTTCTTCCCCTGGCCGAGGCCTGGGTTGGTTGCGGACAATCGGAACCGCCGCCGAGTGCGGGAGGATTTCTGGTAACGACACCGGCGCAGCACGGCACAGACGGCTTTTTCGCCGCAATTCTGCAACGCAGGAGCTGATGCGAGAAGCCGGGTTCAGACGAGGGAGCGTGCAGCATGATTCGAATCCGTCGCGCCTGCCCCAGCGATGCCTCGGTGATTGGCGCCATCCATGTGGCGACATGGCGCAACGCCTATGCTGGCGTGTTGCCGGAGAGCTATCTGAAGAGCCTGTCGCCGCTGCGCCATGCCGTGGGCTATGAGCAGGCGATCAGCGAACGCCGGCACGGCCATGCTGTGTTTGTCGCAGTGGCGACCGGCGAGGACGCTCCCTTGGGCGCCGAGGACGCGGCGACCGTGGTCGGCTTCATCTCCGGTGGCAAGTCACGTCGCGCGGCTGAGAACTCGGCAGGCGAGGTGGAAACGCTCTATCTGCTGGACGATTACCGGGAACGTGGGGTCGGGCGGCGACTGATGCGAGCGATGGCGGCGCATTTGGCGGCCATTGGCTGCCGCTCCGTCATGCTTTGGGTGCTGAAAGACAACCCGGCGCGGTGGTTCTACGCCCGCCTGGGCGGGCGACAAGTCGCGCGTGAAGTTATCCGCTTCGCCGGGCAGATGATGGAGCAGATCGCCGTCGACTGGGACCCGATCGAGACATTACTCGCTGCCACCGCCACGGCACCTGAGCGATAGCGCTGGGGTCCTGAGGAGCCAGACCTCCCCCGCCCCCGCGTCGCAAGTGCCGCATGCTTGCGGCCCTTCGGGCCATGTGCTGCAAGACGGCATGAACGCCCCCGCCCATGACCGGCTGCTGATCCTCGATTTCGGCAGCCAGGTAACCCAGCTGATCGCCCGGCGCGTGCGCGAGGCTGGCGTCTATTGCGAGATATGGCCCTATACCGCGACCGCCGAGCGCATCCGCGCCTTCGCCCCGCGAGGCATCATCCTCTCCGGCGGCCCGGCCAGCGTCACGGAGGGCGCAGCACCGCGGGTGCCACAATATGTCTTTGAGGCCGGTCTGCCGGTGCTGGGCATCTGCTACGGTCAGCAAGCGATGTGCGCGCAGCTCGGCGGAGAGGTCGAGCCCTCGGACCATCGCGAATTCGGCCGCGCCTTCGTCGAGGTGCTGGATGACTGTGCACTCTTCGCCGGCATCTGGCCGCGCGGCGGCCGAGAGCAGGTCTGGATGAGCCATGGTGACCGGGTGACCCGGCTGCCGACCGGCTTCCGCGCGGTGGCGGCGAGCGACGGTGCACCCTTCGCCGCCTGCGCCGATGAGAGCAGGCACTTCTACGGCGTGCAGTTTCATCCGGAGGTCGTGCACACCCCGCACGGCGCGCAATTGCTGGCGAACTTTGCCCGCCAGGTCGCGGGCTGCCGCGGTGATTGGAGCATGGCCGGCTTCCGCGCAGAGGCGATCGCGCGGATCCGCGCCCAGGTCGGCAGTGGCCGCGTGATCTGCGGCCTGTCGGGTGGTGTCGATTCAGCGGTAGCGGCAGTGCTGATCCATGAGGCGATCGGCGACCAGTTGACCTGCATCTACGTCGATCATGGGCTGATGCGGACGGGCGAGACCGAGCAGGTGGTCGCGACCTTCCGCGACCGCTTCAATATCCGCCTGATCGACCGTGACGCGAGCGAGCTGTTCCTCGGCCAGCTCTCCGGCATCACGGACCCGGAGGTCAAGCGCAAGACCATCGGTCGACTCTTTATCGAGGTGTTCGAGGAAGAACAGAATCGCCTGGGCGGAGCCGATTTTCTGGCCCAGGGGACGCTGTACCCAGATGTGATCGAGAGCATCTCGGCGACCGGCGGTCCGAGCGTCACGATCAAATCCCACCACAATGTCGGCGGCCTGCCCGCCCATATGCGGATGCGGTTGGTCGAGCCGCTGCGGGACCTGTTCAAGGACGAGGTCCGCGCGCTTGGCCGCGAGCTTGGCTTGCCGCACGAGATTGTCGGCCGGCATCCCTTCCCCGGGCCAGGCCTGGCGATCCGTATTCCGGGCGAGGTGACACGCGAGAAGGCCGATCTGCTGCGGAAGGCTGATACGATCTATCTGGAGGAGATCCGCGCTGCCGGCCTCTACGACGCGATCTGGCAAGCCTTCGTAGTGCTGCTGCCGGTGCGCAGCGTCGGCGTGATGGGCGATGGCCGCACCTACGACCAAGCGTGCGCGCTGCGGGCGGTGACCAGTACGGACGGCATGACGGCCGATGTCTATCCCTTCGATATGGCGTTCCTGACCCGGGTCGCGGGCCGTATCGTCAATGAGGTGCGGGGCATCAACCGGGTGACCTACGACATCACCTCGAAGCCGCCCGGGACCATCGAGTGGGAGTGACGCGCCGCGCTACCGGCGCATGACGCCCCTCTCCGGACGGTTTCAGCGCCGTTTCGATCCGCGGCATTAGCTGTCCGATCTCCTGGCAGGGATTGTCGTCGGCGCCGTGACTGTGCCGATCAACCTGGCCTCCGGAACGCTGGCCGGTGTTCCGGTGGCTGGGCTTTACGCCGGCATCCTGCCGATCCTGGTCTATGCGCTGCCTGGCAGTTCGCGGCAGATGATTGTCACAGCCGACGCAGCACTCGCCACGCTGGTCGCTCTCAGCCTGGCGCCGCTGGCCGGCGGCGACCCTGCACGGCTGGTGCTGCTGGCCAGCGCGACCGCGCTTTTGGCGGGTGGGGTCTGTCTGCTGGGCCATCTCCCGCGTCTCGGCTTTGCCGCCGATCTGCTCTCCAAGCCCGTGATGGTCGGATTCAATCCCGGACTCGCGGTGGTGATCCTACTCAGCCAATTGCCGAAGCTGCTGGGCCTCCCGAGCCCGCATGGAGGTTCGTTGGAGGTGCCAATGGCGCTCTGGCAGGCACGAGGCTGGGCACCTCTGCTCGACCTCGGCGTCGGACTTGGCGGCATCGCCCTGATCCTCGGATTTCGCCGCTTCGCACCACGTGTAGGGGCGTTGCTGACCCTGGCCGGCGTTGTGGCCTACGGGATGATCGAAGGGATCGCCTTGGGCGTATTGTTCTCGATGCTGAACATCCTGCACAGCCTAGCCTTCCCGGACGATGCTGTGCTTGGAGAACACGCAACCGGTGACTATGCCGACCTGGCGCTGAGCCCGCCCCCCCGTAGCGTGGCGGGCCTGCTGATCTATCGCTTCGGAGCAGCGTTGATATTCGTCAATAGCGGTCGCTTCCGCGACCGCATCGAACAACGGATCGAGGAAGCGCCAGGCGAGGTCCGTGGCGTCATCGTGGATGCCTCCCAAATGCTTCGCATCGATCTGGCCGCTGCCGAACCGCTGGTGGAGATTGGGCAGGATCTAGCAAACCGGGGCATTCGCTTCGCCCTGTGTTGCGCCAATCCCCAGGTCGAAGCCGCCCTGAAGAAGCTCGGTCTTAATGCTACGCGCCTGCCTTTGACGATCCATGCGAACATCGCGGGCGCCAGAGTCATGCTCCTCGGTGACCGCGCCTCGACTAACTGAAGGCGGCTCACCGCGCTGATGGGCAAGCCTGCCGAAAAAGGCGGCAGCGCTGACACAGGTGTGAGCAACCACATGCCAGCGGTGCTCTTTTTCGCCGCATGCGAGCGCGGCATGGCCTTTGCTACCCCCTAAGACAGCGCAGCCCCGCGTCCGCGGGGTTCCGGTTGGCGTGCCGCGGATGTCCAACGAAGGCGGGGGCGGCCTGCCTCAGCCGCGCCCTTACGGGAGAGCAGCCATGTGCGATCGGTTCGGTTCCATGATTCTGCCGGATTTTGACTCTGTCGGCGCAGCCTCTCGCGCAGGGCGGCGCGGCGTGCTCCGCGCGACTGCAGCCAGCGTGCTGACCATGGCCGCTGGCCCGATGCTGGGCGGCCCGGCCGCCGCACAGGGACTCGGCAGCCTGAAATCGACCCATGGCACCGGCTTCTGCAACCTGAACCTCTTCCTGGCTCATTCGCTGCAAATGGCGAAAGAGGACGGGCTGGAGATTAAGTTCGTTAATACGCCGACTTTCGCCGAACAGGTTACCTTTCTCGGCATGGGGCAGGTCGATCTCGGCCTGATGCCCTACACTTCCTTCATCGCGCTGTTCAACGCCGGGGCTCCCGTGAAGATCGTGGCGGGTGGTGGCATCGAGGGCTGCTCGATCGTCGCGCGCCCGGGCCTGACGACGCCAGCCAGCCTCAAGGGCAAGACGCTCGGTACGTTCCAGCTCGATACCCTGGAAGTGATGCCCTACGATTATCTGAAGAAGCACGGCATCAGCTTCCGTGACGTGACGGTCCGCTACATGGGCAACACGCCAGAGGCCGTCGAGGCGTTCAAGGCCGGCGCCATCGACTGGATCTGTACGATCGAGCCCTATGCCACGGCGCTAGTCAACGACGTGCCGGGTGCAACGCGGCTGTCGGATGGGCGCGACATCTACGGACCCGGCTACACCGATTGCGTGCTCGCCTGCCGGGCGAACCTGATCAAGGAAAACCCGGCGGCGCTGAAGGCGGTGATTAAGGGCATGATGAAGGCCCAGCTGATGGCCGAGACGCAGCAGGAAGAGACCCTGAAGCGCCTGATCGGCACCTACTACAAGACGTCCATGGCCAACGGCCAGATCGCGATGTCGAAGCAGCCGGCGGTGGTGGATGCCCGCAGCCAGACTGACTTCATCCTGCAGCGCACCGATAGTCTGGTGGAGATGGGCTACATCAAGAACAAGCCCGGCCGCGACGCCATCGACTGGTCTTTGCTGGAGCAGGTGATCGCCGAGAACCGCGATCTCTACGGACAGCTCAAGCACAAGTCGGCCTGAGGGGCCCTCCATGCCGAGCGAACTCACGGCTGGGCGAACTGTCACGGATGTCCCGGTGGCGCCGCGGTTTTTCACCCTTGAGCAGCGGGCCGCACTCGGCCGGCTGGGCTGGGGAACACTTTCGGTCGGCCTCTTCTTCGGGATCTGGGAGTTGCTTTGGTATCTCGGCATCGCCGATCCGAAGCTGCTGCCGCCGCCGCATATCTTCCTCGGCAATTTCGCCGATCAGGCGCGCTTCTTCAACACGGCGACGCGCTGGCAGATCGGCGTCAACCCTGCCGATGGTCCATCTCCCTATGAGGCGGTTGCGATCACGATCGGTGCAACCAGCGCTCGGGTCTTCGTCGGGCTTGGTATCGCCGCCGTGCTCTCCATCACCATCGGCGTGCTGATCCGGTATTTTCAGTTCTTTGAGAAACTGGTGCTGCCGACGCTGACCTTGCTGTCGCCCGTCTCGCCGATCGCGTGGCTGCCGGTGGCGATCTTCATCTTCGGCATCGGCAATAAGCCGGCAGTGTTCATGGTGGTGATCGCGCTGTTCTTCCACATGGTGCTGTCGACCATCAGCCAGATCGACAACGTGAACCGGAATTTGATCAACGTCGCGCGCACCATGGGGGCCAGCAAGCGACAGATCTACTGGCGAGTGATCATCCCGGCGATCCTGCCGCAGTTGCTCATCGTCCTTCGGCTGAACCTGTTCGGCGCCTGGATGGTGGTGTTGGTGGCTGAAAGCACCGGCGTCGGTTTCGGTCTCGGGCAGGTCATCATGCTGGCGCGCAATACCTTCAATCCGTCGCTCGTATTTTTCACCATCGCGGTGATCGGCCTGCTCGGCTTCCTCTCCGATTGGGCGTTGCGGGTGATCCAACGGCGGGCGCTCTACTGGGTGCCAGAAACCGCGGGGGTGCTACGTGGCCTCTAAGCCGATCCAACCCTTCTCGCGGCAGGAAGCCGTTGTCTGTCGCGGCATCGCCAAGACATGGGCAGAAGGCACGCCCCGCGCGCATGAGGCCTTGCGGGACATCGATCTCGATATTCAGCCAGGGGAATTCGTTGTGCTGCTTGGGCCTTCGGGCTGCGGCAAATCAACGCTGCTCTATCTGATAGCCGGACTTGAAGCCCGTTCGCGGGGTGAAATCTGGTCGTTCGACGATGCGGTCACCTCGCCATCCCCGGACCGCAGTCTGATCTTCCAGGAGACATCGCTATTTCCCTGGCTGTCGGTCTGGCAAAACGTCGCCTTCGGCCTTTCGCTGCGTGGCGACCCGCTGGAGGAGCGCCGACGCGCCGCGGAGGCCGCCCTTGCCCGGGTCGGACTGGCCGAGGCAATGGAGAAGCGGCCGGACGAGCTTTCAGGCGGTATGCGCCAGCGGGTCGCGGTGGCACGTGCCCTTACCATGCGGCCCAAGGTGCTGCTGATGGACGAGCCCTTCGCCGCGCTCGACGTTCAGACCCGCGCCAAGATGCAGGACTTCCTGCTGGATGTCTGGCGGGATAGCGGCGCCTCGGTGCTCTTCGTCACCCATTCGATAGACGAGGCCGTTGCTTTGGCCGATCGCGTGGTGGTTTTCACCGCCCGTCCAGGGCGCATCAAGAGCATCATCCCCGTCGATCTACCCCGGCCGCGCGATCCTTTCGCGCCGGAGAGCGAATCGCTACGCCGCCGCCTCATGGAGGAACTGCGCAGCGAGGTTGATCGGGCATTCGCCGAACAGGAAGCCCTGGTCGGCGCCTGAGCACTTTCTCCCATCACGTCCGAGCAGGAACGCAGACGATGGCCGTCTCCCTAATTCGCAGTCGCAGCATGATCACCAAGGCGACCTCCCGCCATACCTGCGAGGAAATCAAGGACGGCGCCGTCCTGCAAGAGGACGGTATCATCACGGCTGTAGGTAGCTTCGACGACCTGCATCGCAAGCACCCGACCGTGCCAGTCATTGGCACCGGCAAGGAAGTGCTGCTGCCTGGCTTTGTGAACGGCCACCACCATGTCGGGCTGACACCGGTGCAGCTCGGCTCCCCGGACATGCCACTCGAGCTGTGGTTCATCACCCGTATGGTGACCCGCAACCTGAACCTCTATCTGGATACCCTGTATTCGGCGTTCGAGATGATCGGCTCCGGCATCACCACGGTGCAGCACATCCATGGCTGGTTGCCCGGTAAGCTGCCGGAGGTGGTCGGCCACGCAAACCAGGTGATCAAAGCCTATCAGGATATCGGGATGCGGGTCTCCTACTGCTTCGCAGTGCGTGATCAGAACCGCCTTGTTTACCAAGCCGATCAGGACTTCGTTGCCAGCCTACCGCCGGAGCTGCGCGGGCCGATGCAGCGCTGGTACGACCGCTTCCAGCTGAGCCTGGACGATAATCTTGACCTGTTCCGCAGCTTGCATAGCGAGCACAAAGCCAAGCCACGGGTGAAGGTCCAACTGGCGCCGGCCAATCTCCACTGGTGTTCAGATGCCGCGCTGACCGCGCTTTCGGATCTCTCGCGCAGCCATGATGCGCCAATGCACATGCATCTGGTCGAGACCGCCTACCAGAAGGAATATGCCTGGCGGCGCGGCGGCTGCACGGCGGTGGAATACATCGATCGCTTCGGCATGCTGGGGCCGAACCTCACTCTTGGTCACGGCGTCTGGTTAAACGAGAAGGACATCAATCGACTAGCCGAGACCGGCAGCTGCATCTGCCATAACTGCTCGTCGAATTTCCGCCTCCGCTCCGGTGTCGCCGCCTTAAATCGATTCGAGGCAGTCGGCATCAACACCGCCATCGGGCTGGATGAGGCCGGCATCAACGACGACCGCGATATGCTGCAGGAATTGCGGCTGGTTCTCCGCGCCCATCGCGTTCCCGGGATGGAGGAGGACGATGTCCCCGGCATGGGCCAGGTGCTGCGGATGGCGACCGTCGGCGGCGCCCGCACCACCCCGTACCGCGAGAGCCTCGGCACCCTCGAGGTCGGCAAGGGCGCGGATCTATCGCTGATCGACTGGGACAGCGTCGCCTACCCCTATCTGGATGAGTTGATGCCGACGCTCGATGCCGTCGTGCAGCGCGCCAAGTCCAGTGCGGTGCGCGCGGTAATGTGCGATGGCGAGGTGGTCTACCAGGACGGCAAGTTCACCAAGGTGGACCGCGACAGCGCGCTCAAGGCGCTCCACGACGACCTCGCCCACGCCCTTTCGGATGACGAGGTTGAACGGCGCAAGCTTTCCAAGGCTCTACTGCCGCACGCTAAGCGCTTTTATGCGAACTATATCGATGCGGCGAAGCACGAACCCTTCTATCGGCCAAGCTCCCGGGTCTAAACGCCCACCCCGGCGATTCCCACCCGGGCCGCGCCTGCGGTAGCCTCCCCTGCGACAGGGGAGGCTAGCCGATGATCAAGCCCGGGCGCGTGGCGTTCAGCCGCATGGAAGAGGTCGTTTTCGGAGAACCTGCAGCGGCCGCGGTGGCGGGTATTGCCGAGCGCCTGAAGGCGAAGCGGGTGCTGGTGATGGCCAGCGCGACGCTCGATCGCTCCGGGGACGGCGTTGCCGCAATTCGCGGCGCGCTGGGCCAGCGGCTCGCCGGCCAGTACCAGGGCATGCCCGCGCATTCGCCGCGTGCCGCCGTCCTGGACGCAACACGGCAGGCCCGCGCGGCCGGCGCCGACCTGATCGTCACGGTGGGCGGCGGGTCGCTGACGGATGCGGCCAAGGCGGTCCGCCTCTGCCTGGCCAACGATATCGACAGCATCGAGGCGATGGACGGGCTGCGCCCAGGCGGGCCGCCACCGCGGGCGCCGGCGGTACGGCAAGTTTCAGTGCCGACCACGCTTTCAGCCGGGGAGTTCAGCGCCATTGCTGGCGTAACTGATGAGCGCAGCCGGGTGAAGGAGCTGTTCCGCCACCCCGGCATCATCCCGACCGCCGTCGTGCTCGACCCCGCGATGACGCTGGCAACGCCGGAATGGCTGTTCCTCTCGACCGGTATCCGTGCGGTTGATCACTGCGTCGAGGGCATCTGCGCGACCGAGGCGCATCCCTTTGCCGATGCCCAGGCACTGCGCGGCCTTGCTCTCCTGGCGGCGGGCCTGCCCCGCGTGAAGGCGAACTCCGACGATCTCGCGGCGCGGCTCGACTGCCAGCTCGGCGCCTGGCTGTCGATGGCTCCGCTCGCGACCGGCGTGCCGATGGGGGCCAGCCACGGCATCGGCTACGTGCTGGGGGCCGCCTTTGACATCCCACACGGCCATACCTCCTGCATCATGCTGCCGGCGGTGATGCGCTGGAACCTGCCGGCGAATGCCGAACGGCAAGCGCTGGTCGCCGCCGCGATGGGTGCCCCGGAAGCAAGCGCGGCGACGCTGCTGCACCGGCTGATCGACAGCCTCGACATGCCCCGCAGCCTCAGCGCAGTGGGGATCGGGCGCGACGCCTTCGACCGCATCGCCGAGGGCGCCATGGGCACCCCTTGGGTCCCGCGTAACCCGCGTCCGATCGCCGGCCCTGCCGAGGTGCTGGAGATTCTGGAGCTGGCAGCATGAACCGCTTCGAGAGCTATCGCGATCGCTTCTCCTGCCTGCGGATGCGGCGCGAGGAGGGCATTCTGGAGATGCGGCTGCACACTGATGGCGGGCCACTGCGCTGGGGGCTGGTGCCGCATGGCGAATTGCCGGATGCCTTCGCCGAGGTAGCCCGCGACACCGACAACCGCGTCGTCATCCTGACCGGGACCGGGGCGGAGTTCTCGGGCGTACGCGCCACGGAAGGCGCTCGCTCCCTGGCCCAGGGCATCAGCGCCCGCACCTATGACCGCGTGCACCGTGAAGGCCGAGCGCTGCTGATGAACCTGCTGGCGATCGAATGCCCGGTCATCGCGGCGATCAACGGCCCGGCCTGGCGGCATTGCGAAATCCCGCTCCTCAGCGACATCGTGCAGGCCGCGGACACAGTGCAGTTCCAGGATTCCGCACACTTCGTATCCGGCATGGTGCCGGGGGACGGCATGCATGTGGTGATGCCGCTGCTGATGGGGATGAATCGCGCCCGGTATTTCCTGCTGACCGGGCAGACGCTCAACGCCGAGGAAGCGCTGCGGCTCGGCCTCATTAACGAGGTCCTGCCGCAGACCGAGGTCCTGCCCCGCGCCTGGACCATGGCCCGGGAGCTTGCGGCGAAACCGACGTTACTGCTCCGCTACACCCGGCTGATGTTTGCCGAACAGCTCCGCAAGGGGCTTCAGGACATGCTGGGCTACGGGCTGGCGATGGAAGGTCTTGCCCTGATGGAAGGGCCGGACTGATCAGTCTTCCAGCCGAATCCCGGCGGCCTGGATCACGCCGCGCCAGCGCCGGCGTTCGGCCAAAATCGTATCAGCGGCCTGCTCGGGACTATCCGCACCGAGCGGCTCAAGGCCGGTCGCCGTCATCCGGGCGATGATCTCAGGATCGCTCAGCGCCCGGTTGAAGGCGGCGTTGATCGCCATCACCAGCGGGCGCGGGGTGCCGGCGGGGACGGCGATGTAGTTATAGGCGGTGGCCTCATAGCCAGGCAGCGTCTCGGCGACGGTCGGCACCTCGGGCAGCAGGGGAGAGCGGCGGGCTCCGGTGACCGCCACCCGGACCAGCGCGCCGTTGGCACTCAGCGCCAGCATGTCGGAGATGGTGCCAAAGCACATCTGCACCCGGCCAGCGAGCAGTTCCGCGGAATAGGCGCCGAAGGTCCGGAAGGGGACGTGCTGCAGGCGGATACCCGCCATGCTGTTCAATAACTCGCCAGCCAGATGATTGGTGCTGCCCGTGCTACCACTCGCGAAGGTCAATTCCCCCGGCCGCGTCTTGGCCAGCGCGATCAGCCCAGGAATATCGGTGACGCCGAGCGAGGGGTGCACGAGCAGCAGGTTGGGCGCCCGCATCACACTGCCGGTCGGCAGCAAGTCCTTATCGGGATCGTAGGGCAGGTTGGGCATCAGCAACGGATTGATGATCTGCGTCGCGGGCGTGCCGTAGAACAGGGTGCTGCCATCGGGCACGCTGCGGGCGGCGGCTTGCGCACCGATCGTCGTCGCCCCGCCGGGGCGGTTGTCGATGATCAGCGACTGGCCGATTTGCGGGCCCATTTTCTCGGCCAGCATGCGACCGACGACATCAACCGAGCCGCCGGCGCCGAAGGGAATAATCAGGCGCACCGGCTTTTCCGGCCAGCCTGCAGCTTGAGCTTGGCGGATCGCAGTCAGCGCGAGGGCTGCGGCGAGCACATGACGACGGGACGGGCGATGCGGGCGCATGTGGAGGGCCTACCTTAACAAGGTGGATGCTGGCATGGTCGGGCGGCAGGGACAAAATCTCGCCTCCGGTGATCCGCACGAGGCTGATACCCGAGGCGACGAAAGCAACCGATGTTGCCTCACGGCTCCCGCATCTGCCGTAGCAGCCATCGCTACAAGCCGAAGTCGAAACAGCGTTCACCAGCGGCCTGAAGATCGTGAGCGCCGGGGGATGGCTTTGGGGGCCCGGCGACCCGCAGATCCGGTTGGTATCGCCAGGGCCGTTCGTCCGCAGGCGAGTGGGCCGAAGTTCAGGGTCACCCCCTCGCCGCTATCAATGCTCGGGCTGTTTCCCCCGGAAGCGCTGGATGGTGGCGAGGATGTCTGCGGCGGACTTGGCCCATCGGAAGCGTTTGGGGCCGATATCCGCCTGGTTTGAGGGTCTCAAGGCCAGGCCAAGACGGCGTGACGCCGCATCGGATGCGGAACCAAGCGCGGTTTTGTGCTTCGACTCCGACCGATAAACTAAAATCATCCACAGATTTTGCGTGTTGATCAAAGGGCTGTCACAGCTCGTAAAAAGTCCAATGAAAATTGAATAAAAATCAAGTCAATAAATATTTGATGGCCCATAATCTCGCCCAGCCACGTTTCCTCGCAATTCCCGACGCCATATTTATTGGCGCACCATGGGCGACCAGACGATTGCGCAGAGCAATTGGCTCTCATATGCAGATGCCGACCGCAATGAAAAACTCGCCTGAGCGCTTGGATGCTTTCCTCAAGGGGTCGCGAACGCGGTGGCGAACCCGGGGCCTCGGCGAGGATGGCCTGTCCATCGAGAGGCTGGATTTCACGGGCGCGCCAATTCCGGTGCCCCATCGCCGTCTGATGACCCCGGCGCGTCAAATCTATGTCTTCTGCGACGCCGCCAGAACAACGGGTGAGAACGCCGGCGGCGAGATCGCGCTCCGGGCGCTCGACCGGATTCTTGCTCTCTACAATGAGGACGTCGATCTCTCCCGCGGGCTGGCTTTCTCTCTCTCCCGCCGCAACCATCGCGGATCCTCGGCGCGACGCCTATGCACATGCCTTTATCCGCTTCGCGCTGGAAGGCGCCCATCGGCTTGCTGGCAACCCGCGTCACCTCCGGCATGCGGCGGCAATTGATCGCTTCATTGGCGCAAGGCTAACGGGCCAGCATTATAGCGGACTGTGGTCCGCCGCTCCGGCACCCGATTGCACCAAGCTGCAAAACCCGTTGATGCACCTTTTCGAAGCCTATCTCTTCCTCCATTGCGCAGCACCGGCCGGCCCCTATCTCGCCAAAGCCGGCGCGCTCGGGCGGCTGCCGGAATGGCGCCAACAAGACTGGGCCCTGCCCTCGCCCACGGAATGCTATTTCGAACACGGATACCACTTCGAATGGATCTGGCTGCTCGTCGCCTACGACGAGGCTTCGGGCGAGAATTACGCGCTGGTCCGCGAAGCCCTGCGGCGCAACGCTCTCAGCGCCGGGCTCGATGCGCGGCGCCATTGCCTGGATGCCATCAGGCATAATCTACGGCCCCAGCGCAGTTCGAACCGGCTATGGCCACATGCCGAAGCGATCAAAGCCGCCTGCTGCATGGCCGCCGCCGCCCCGGACCAAGCCGCCTGCCTATGCGACGACAGGTTGGCCGCGCTATTCCGTACCTCACTCGACCGGCCAATTGCCGGCGGCTGGATCGATCATTTCCAAGACAGGACGCCCTTGGTCGATTATGTTCAGGCGATAAGCCTCTATTACCTGCAATTCGCTCACGCGACTTTCAGGCCCATCGCGGTGACCCAGCATGACCAGCCAAGCCCGCATCATCCCCGACGCCCTCGCGGAAATCGCCAAGGCTCGCATCGCCGTCATCGGCGATGTCATGATCGATGACTACATCACCGGCGATGTCAGCCGCATCTCCCCGGAAGCGCCAGTCCCCGTCGTACGCGGCACGAGCCAGCGGCAGGTGCCTGGGGGCGCCGCAAATGTGGCTGCCAATATTGTCGCGATGGGCGCCGAGGCCTATCTGATCGGCGTGGTTGGCGAGGATGATGGCGCCGAGACGCTGATGGCGCTGCTGGAGCAACACAGCGGGCGCTGCCGCAACGGCTTGGTGTGCGAAGCGGGACGCAAAACCACCCGCAAAGCCCGCATCCTGGCGCAACGCCAGCAGGTGCTACGCCTGGATACCGAAGATACCCACCCGATCACCGCGGCAACCTGCGCCGAGCTTCTTGAAACGGGACGCGCCGCGATCGACTGGGCGGATGTCGTCGTCCTCTCCGACTATGGCAAAGGCGTCCTCGGCGAAAGCACACTACGCGGGCTGATCGATGCGGCGCGGGCGCGTGGGAAGCTCCTCATCGTCGATCCCAAGCGGTTAGATCTGCGGGCGTATAGAGGTGCCTCCATCCTCACCCCGAACCGGGCTGAACTCGCGCTCGCCACTGGCTTGCCGCTGGAGACGGAAACCGAAATCGCGGAAGCAGCCGCCGCTGCCCGGGCTGCCTTCGGCGGCGCGCTGCTGCTGACTCGCTCCGAGAAGGGCATGTCCTATTTCGATGACGAAGTGGGGGCAGTGCATGTACCAACCGTCGCCCGGGAAGTCTTCGATGTCTCCGGCGCCGGCGATACCGTGGTTGCCGCCTTGGCCTGCGCGTTAGCCGCCGGTGCGGGACGAATCGATGCGGTACGCATCGCAAATCACGCGGCCGGCATCGTCGTCGCCAAATCCGGCACCGCGACGCTGACGCAAAAAGAACTGGTCGAGGCCCTGTCAGCCAGCGAGACGGCACCCGGCGAATCGTCGGCGCCCGGCGCCCTGGTCAACTGGACGGCCGCCGCCCGGCTGCGGGCCGCGTGGCGCGAACGTGGCTTCACAGTGGGGCTCGCCAATGGGTGTTTCGATATCGTCCATCCGGGCCACACCTCCCTGATCGGTGAGGCGGCCGCGCGGTGCGATCGTCTGATCATGGCGCTGAACTCAGATGCCTCGGTCCGTCGTCTCAAGGGCGAGGGGCGGCCGGTGCAAAGCGAGACGGCGCGGGCCGCTGTGATCGGAGCGATGCGGGGCGTCGATCTCGTTGTCCTGTTCGACGAGGAGACGCCGCTTGAGCTGATCCAGGCGCTCGAGCCGGATGTCCTGGTGAAAGGCTCCGACTACACGGTCGATCGGGTGGTCGGTGCCGAACTGGTCATGGCGCGCGGCGGCAAAGTGGTCCTGGTCGACCTGGTCGCCGGCCAATCGACCACAGCGATCCTGGCGAGGTCACGATGACGAACGCACCGAAGGACCCAGCGCTCCGCGGCGACGCTGCCCGTCACCGCGAAATACGGCAGAGCCCTCCCCCCGCCCGATCGACACCAGTTTCATGGGGGCGACGCAAGCGAACACGACCACCCTGCTCTCAACGCAGCGCTTGGGCGGCGGACGCCTAGCCGAACTCGAAAGACGTCACCCCAAACACCCGCGGCAGATCGACAGGCAGCGTCCCGCCCGACTCCATGCGAGCGCAGCCGAAGGCCTCCCGCCAGCCTCGTGCGCGCACCATCGCCAAAGCCGCCGCATTCGGCTCCGGCACATCGAGCGCGACTGGCACCCCCGGCAGCGCGGCCAGAAGGCTGCCGAGCAACCTCTCGGCGGCCGCCGGTGTATCGGCCAGCAGCGGGCCGATCTTCACGCCACTCCGGCAAGGTCTTGCGAAACCGTAGCCAACCAGTCGTCCAGCATCGCGCAACGCCACACCGTGCCCGCCAGGTACGCCCAGCCAGGCAGCCAGATACTCCGGACGAACGATGCCGGTGACCGCTGCGTCATAAGCCGCGATGGCTGCCGGCGGCACCGCCCGCAACGATTCTACTACCGGGTCTGCAGCGCCGCCTTCCGCAACCCCCTCGAAACGCAGATCACGATGTAACTGGCGGAACCCACCAGCGGTGTAGAAGGGCACCATCTCGAAGACACCATCCATGCCGATCGGCGTATCGGGATCGAGCCGCGCGCGCAGCCGCCGCAGCCGTTCATGCCAAAGAACCCGCCCGAGCCCCTGCTTGCGCCACTCGGGCATGAGGATGAACAGGCCCATGAACCCAGCGGCGCGGCCATAGGCCATGATCGCCCCGCCGCCGATGAGCGTCTCACCGCGACGCAAGGCGATGAAGGCGGTCGGGTCGTATTGCCAGGCGACGTCGATATCCCGAAGCCCCGGGTTCCACCCTGCATCAGCCGCCCATTCGCCGAGCGCCTCGGCCTCGTCTCGTCGCATCGGTCCGATGGCACAGCCGCTCGGCAACCCCTCCGGCATGGAAATAAAACTTTTCATCAGCGGAACCCCCTCGGCAACGCCCGGTAGACCCTGCCCAGTGTCGCGGCCACCACTGCTGATGCTGGGGAGTGCCGCTGGGCAGCCACACGCGTCAATGCTACGCGAAATAGCGCTTATCGTCGCTCTGAAGCGGAAAGCGGACAGAGCAGCCCAGCGGAACAGCACGGCTGCACGAGGAGGAGGAGGTTCTAGATGATGACCTTCCGTCAGGGCTTGCGCGCTGCCTTTTGGCCGCACCTTCTGATCGGTGGTTTGGCCTTGGTCGCTAACCCGACGCTGGCTCAAACATCCCGCTTCGAAGCGCTGGCAAGCGCACCATTTGTCGAGAACCGCCCGACTGCATCCACTGCGACCCGGCTGCAAGAGGAACTCCTGTTCCAGCGTGCGACGCAGTCCTATCTTTGGGCGCTGCCTCTGCTCAACACGCTCGGCATGCAGCAAGGCTCGGAACGGGCCTTCGGCGCCGGCTACAATGTTCTGCCCATATGGAAGCGCCGGCTCGACGCCAAGACACTCGTGACCACGCCGAACTCCGACGTGATCTACGCCATGAGCTACCTCGACCTCGGCCGCGACGGTCCCATGGTGTTCGAAGCGCCACCCGGGTTGCAGGGCATCCTGCTGGATTTCTGGCAAAGACCGATCCCGGGGCCGACCGTCGAAGGGCGGGAATTCCTGGGCGATGTCGGCTTGCCTGGCCCCGATGCTGGCAAGGGCGGCAAATTCCTGCTGTTGCCGCCCGGCTATCAGGGACCGGTGCCGGAGGGATATTTTGTCTATCGGTCCGGCACCAGAAATGTCTTCGTCTTCCTGCGCGGCTTCTATCAGGACCCCACGAATCTGCGCCCCGCGGTCGCGCTGATTGAACAGACGAAGATCTACCCACTGGGCGGCGAGGCCACTGCCAAACCGATGGTCTTCCCCGATGCCTCCGGCGTACCGGTGGATATGCTGCCGCTCCGCGATGGCCGCGCGTTCGACGCACTGAAGCGGCTTCTGGACAGCGAAGGCAGCGGGCTGGGCCAGCCGGATTCGCTCGGCATGCTCGCCGCAATTGGACTGCGCCAAGGCCAACCCTTCGCACCCGATCCGAAGACGCGCGCGGTCCTCGACCGCGCGGCCCGGACCGGATACCGGATGAGCCGAGTGATCGGTTTTGAGGAGGCTCTGCATGGGCAGTCGCTGCGGATGTATCCTGATCGGCGCTGGGTCAATCCGCTCGACAACATCACCCCGCGGGATGCCAGCAATACCACCGATCTTGCCTGGAACAACCAGGCCGGACGCTTCCTCGATCACGATGCCCGGCTATGGTTTTTCACCAACTACTACTCGGTAAGCCCGGGGATGCTATCGAAGATCCCCGGCAAGGGGGCGAGCTATATGATCGCCTTCAACGATGCGGCGGGCGTGCCCTTCTCGGGCCAGGCGCGGTATCGCTTGCGGCTGCCGCCTCAGATACCGGCAGCCAACTTCTGGTCGGTGACCCTTTATGAGGCCGAGAACGGATCTGGCCTCGCCAATGGGCAGGCCTTCCCCTCGCTCGGTTCGCGCGACAAGCCGGTCGCGAACGCCGATGGCAGCACCGATCTTTACATTGGCCCGAAGCAGCCACCCGGACAGGCGCGAAATTGGTTAGCGACCGCGCCGGGGCGGGGCTTCTTCGTCGTGCTGCGCCTGTATGGCCCAACCGAGGCGGCAATTGAACGGCGTTGGAAGCCGGGTGACGTCGAGCGCTTGAAATAGTCAACCCGTCGCACTGCCGAAGACTCAAACCGGGAGAGAACATCCATGCTGAAGGGTCTCGTCTTAGCTGCCGCATGGGCAGCCGCACTGCCCGGTTTTGCCGTGGCGCAGGCGCTACCGAGCAACGGCGTGCTCGACACGCCGATCGGCAAGCTTGCCATCCGCAACGGCTACCCGACCGAGCCGACGCTGCGCCGGCTGCATGACGAGCTGGATTTCCAGCGCGCGACGCAAGCCTATCTCTGGGCATTGCCATTGCTTGGCATGGCACAGTGGCAGGACGAACAGCGCTCGAAGCTAGGCGCGGGAGAGCTGGACTACATTGATTACCTCGACTTCAAGGACAAGCTTGGCCTGCTGACGGCCAATGCAACGACGCCCTACACGATGTCCTTCGTTAACCTGGCCAAGACCGGGCCGCTGGTGGTGGAGATGCCGGCCGGAGCGACCGCCGGCGGCATCGCCGATTTCTGGCAGCGGCCCATCACCGATACCGGCGCACTCGGCCCTGACAAAGGCGCGGGCGGCAAATTCCTGATACTCGCGCCCGGGGACCCGGCGATGCAGCCGGAGGGGTATTACGTCTTCCGCTCTCCCACCAACAATCTGTTCATCGGCGTGCGAGGGCTCGATCCCGATCGGGCGAAGGCAGCGGCGCTGCTGGGTCAGATCCGCAACTACCCATACAGCCAGCGGGAGCAGCCGCAGGCCGTCTCTCGGCATATCGCGGCAGCGGGCCGCAAATGGTCTGGCACACAGCCCTCAGGTCTTGCCTATTGGGCATTGCTCGCCCGGGTGGTGAACGAGGAGCCGGCGCTCGAGCGAGATCGGATTACCCTGGGCGGGCTGGTGCCGCTCGGCATCGAGAAAGGCACCCCCTTCAAGCCGGATGCCCGGCAGCGCCGCATCCTGGAAGAAGGTGCGCGGGTGGGAGAGTTGATGGCGCGCGCCAATGCCTATGCCAAGCGCTTCCCCGGCGCGATCATCTGGCCGGGCAAGCACTGGGAATATTCGCTCTTCTTGAAGGAGACCAACCAGGAAGCCCCCAACCATACCCAGATCGATGAGCGAGCGTCCTGGTTCTACGAGGCGGTCGGCGTCTCTGAAGGTATGATGGGCCGTACGGTAGGGGCCGGTCAGGTCTATCTGGAAACTTCGCAGGATACCGGAGGTCGTTGGCTGGACGGCGGCAAGACCTATCGGCTGCGCGTGCCGAAGGATGCGCCGGTCAAGCAGTTCTGGTCGATCACCGCCTATGACAACGAGACACGCTGCTTTGTCGACACCGGGGCCTACCCGGACCGCTCCTCACGCGATGACATCGTGGTCAATCCGGATGGCACGACCGACATCTATTTCGGCCCATCCCCGCCCGTCGGTAAGCCGCAGAAGAATTGGATCAAGACCATTCCAGGACGAGGATGGTTTACCTATTTCCGCCTCTATGCCCCAACCCAGCCCTACTTCGATAAGAGCTGGCAGCTGCCAGATATCGAACGCCTCAAGGGCTGAGCCTAGCCGAAAAGCTTGCTCCCGCCGGCTTCCCGGATGAAAAGACAGGCCTGATCAGGGAACCGGGGCAAAGGGCATGAGCGGATTTCGCAGACGCGATCTTGTGGCGGGCACTACCCTGGCGCTGGCTCTGCCATCGCTCGGGCGGACCCAGACGCCCGGGGTGAAGATTGGGCTGGTCGCGGTCCGGACCGGTCCGGCGGCCTCGCTCGGGACGCATCTGCGCGATGGCTTCCTGCTCGGCCTCAAGCAGCTGGACGGCAAGCTCGGTGGCCTGCCGGCCTCGGTGGTCGACATCGACGATGAACTGCGCCCGGAAGTCGCGGTTACCAAAGTCCGCGCTGCACTGGAGAGGGACAAGGTCGATTTCGTGGTCGGGGTGGTGTTCTCCAACATCCTGCAGGCGATCATCCGGCCGGTGACGGAGAACGGCACCATCCTGATCAGCACCAATGCCGGCCCGTCCAGCTTCGCCGGCCGCGGCTGCAATCCCAACCTCTTCGTCACCAGCTACAATAACGACCAGGTCCATTCGGTCATGGGGCAGGCTGCACAGGATGCCGGCTATCGCCGCGTCTTCGTCATGGTGCCCAACTACCAGGCCGGCAAGGATGCCGTGGCCGGCTTCCGCTCCCGCTTCAAAGGCGAGGTGCTGGACGAGGTCTATGTGCCTCTCAATCAGCTGGATTTCTCCGCCGAACTGGCGAAGATCGCCGCCACCAAGCCGGACGCGCTTTTCACCTTCATGCCGGGCGGCCTGGGGGTGAATTTGGTGAAGCAATATCGCCAGGCCGGGCTCGCCAGCATCCCCTTCCTTTCAACCTTCACGGTGGATGAAAGCACGCTGCCGGCGCAGCAGGATGCGGCACTCGGTTTTTATACCGCCTGCCCCTGGGCGCCGAACATGACGGTACCGGCCAACCAGCGTTTCGTGCAGGCCTTCGCATCGGCCCATGACTATGTGCCCGGAAGCTACGCGGCGCAGAGCTACGACTCGGCGATGTTGCTGGACGGCGCCATTCGGCAAACCGGTGGCAAGCTAGAGGATAAGGCCGCCTTGCGCACCGCGCTCAAGGCGGCACCTTTTGAATCGGTGCGTGGTCCTTTCCGCTTCGGGGCGAACCAATATCCGGTTCAGGACTTCTGGCTGTGCCAAGTGGTGAAGCGCCCGGATGGGAAATTCGCCACCGAGACTCTGCGCAAGGTGTTGTCGAACGATACCGATCCCTACGCCCACGAATGCCGCATGTAACTCTGGACAAGGAGCAAACCTCTATGAGCATCCCGACGATGAGCGCCGGTATTACGCCGGCAAACCAGGGCGAGAACGGCATCGTCTGGAACATTCTCGGCCAGACCTACAAGCCGAAGCAGTTGAGCGACAGCAGCTTCAGTTTCGATACGCTGTTCCCGCCTGGCACTTTTGTGCCGCCGCATATCCACCACGATCAGGACGAGTTCATCTACGTCCATGAAGGGCGCTTCGATATGGTGCTGGATGGCCAGGCAGCGGTCGCAGGCACAGGTGATTTCATCCGCATGCCGCGCGGCATCCCGCATGGGATCTTCAACAAGGGCACGGCACCCGTGCGGGCCCTGTTCTGGGTCTCGCCGGCGACCGGGCTTTATGAGCTGTTCACCCGCATCCACAACGTCGCCGACCCGGCCGAGGTGATCCGGCTCGCCGCACTCTACAACATCACCTTCCTGCCCCCGCCCGGCTGAACTCAGCGCGGCGGGGCACCCGCGCTGGCCGGCCCGAAGCCGGCCATCTGCGCATAGCCCCCGGAAATGGCGGCAAGCTCCTCGCGGCGGGCGACAGCGGCAATGTCGGTGAAGCCCGCGGGGGCTCGCTGAGCGACCAGATCAATCACCCGCTCCGGCCCGCCTTGGCGGTTGCTGGCAACAATCGCCGCGGTCTTCGGCAGACGCTCAGTCTCGTACTGCGCAAGGGCTATGGCGGGCTCATGAACGGCCAGCAGATCAGCCAGGCACCGCGCATCCAGGAACGCCTGGGATGCGCCATTGCTGCCAACCGGATACATCGGGTGCGCGGCATCGCCCAGCAACGTGACCCGCCCCGCACTCCACCAGGGCAGCGGATCGCGGTCGCACATGGGGTACTCAAAGAACGTGCCGCTCGCCCGGATCAGCGCCGCGATGTCCACCTGCGGCAGGTGCAGCCGGCCGGCATGGACCATCACTTCGGCCAGTTGTCCTTCGCGCGACCAATCCTGCGGCGGCTGCGCGGCATCGCCGGCATGCGCATAGATCACCCAGTTGGTCAGCCGCGTCTCCGGCCG
>CAITYE010000083.1 GCA_903896535.1 uncultured Paracraurococcus sp. | reverse complement strand
GCCGGTCAGGCCGTCGCGTTCTCCGGGATCGGTTATCGACATCTTGTCCCTCCGGAAGGCCCGAGACGTCCTGTCCCGGCCGGCCGATGGGCTCAGGGATACCCATAACTCCTCAAGCAAGGGTTAGCGTGGGGCGCCAAGCAGCGGCGGCGGCGATAGATAGGCCGGCATGGACGCCAACGATCCCACCAACGCCTTCGCCGAGGCCATGGGCCTGCTCATGGGTGGCGACGCGGCCGGCGCATTGGCGGCTTACGAAGCCATGCTTGTCCGTTGGCCGGGTCTGGCCGATGCCGAGGCGCATCGCGGGGTCGCCCTGCATCAGCTCGGGCGCTTGGAAGCCGCGCTCGCCGCCTATGACGCGGCCATCGCGCTGCGACCCGACTACGCCGATGTGTGGTCCAATCGCGGCACTGCCCTGTTTCAGCTTGGCCAGCCGGAGGCTGCGCTTGCCAGCCAGGAACGGGCGCTCGCGGTGCAGCCCGGTCATCTCCAGGCGCGCTATGGCAAGGCGCTGGCGCTGCAAGTGCTGGGGCAGGCGGCGGCGGCGGTCGCGGCCTATGACGCGGTGCTGGCGGACGTGCCCGCCCATGCCACAGCCTTGGCCAACCGGGCCGTTGCGTTGGCGGCGCTTGGCCGCCGAGCGGAGGCGCTGGTGAGCTACGACGCGGCGCTCGCGCTCGCGCCGCAGGATGCCGAATGCTGGTCGAACCGCGCCGATACCCTGCGCGTGCTGGGCCGCCCCCGGGATGCGGTGGCGAGCTGCGATCGGGCGCTGACGCTGCGGCCCGACCTGCCGGAAGCCTGGCTGCACCGGGCGCAGGCGTTGATGGATCTGGGCGCGCCAGCGGAAGCCCTCGATGGCCTCGGCCGCGCCACAGCGTTGCGGCCGCATTTCGCTGAGGCCTGGGCGAGCGAGGGTGCCGCGCTGGAACGGCTACACCGCTCGGCGGAGGCGCTGGTGAGCCTTGATCGCGCCCTCGCCCTCGCCCCCGGCAATGTCGAGGCTTGGTGCAACCGCGCCGCCACCTTGCTGAGCCTCCGCCAGGAGCAGGCGGCCCTGGAGGCCACCGATCGGGCGGTCGCGCTACGGCCGGATTTTCCGGGCGTGTATTACAACCGCACCGTCGCGTTGCTGGCCCTGCACCGCGATGCCGAGGCACTGGCCGCGGCGGAGCGGGCGCTTACCCTCGACCCGAGCGATGGGCAGGCGGCGGCCAATCATGGCCTTGCGCTGGAGGCGCTTGGCCAGCACGCGACGGCGCTCGACTCTTTCCGCCAGGCCCATGTTTTCCGCCCCGCGGCGGCGGAGCTGGAATTCGCCTATGGCCTTGCTCTCCTGCTGCGCGGCGACCTCGGGCGCGGCTTCGCACATTACGAGGCACGGCTGCGCAGCGATAATCGCCGCATCTCCCGCGTGTTTCCGCAACCGGCCTGGGACGGCCTGCGCCCGCTTTCCGGCAAGCGGCTGTTTCTGCATTGGGAGCAGGGCTTCGGCGATACCATCCAGCTCATGCGTTACGTGCCGCTGCTGGCCGCCCAGGGGGCGCGGGTCACAGTCTCCGTCCCCGATGCCCTGTTCCCGGTTTATCGCGATTGGCTGCCGGGGATCGAGACCATTGGCGGCCAGGCGGCGGCGCCCGGGTTCGACGAGCACGCGCCGCTGCTCAGCCTGCCGCATCTCTGCGGCACGACGCTGGCGAATATCCCACCGGTGCTGCCGCTGGTGCCCGATCCCGGGCGGCGCGCGGCCTGGGAGGCGCGGCTGGGCCCGCGGCGGGGGCGACGTATTGGCCTGGTCTGGGCGGGTGATCCTGGCCATGCGAATGACCGCAATCGGTCCATGCCCTTTGCGGCGCTGGCGCCCCTTTTGGACCTGCCGGCCGATTGGGTCGCCGTGCAGAAGGAGGTACCGCAAGCCGAGCGCGCCGCGCTGGGGAGGGTCCGCTGGTTTGGCCCGGAGCTGGTCGATTTCGCCGAGACGGCAGCGTTGCTGGGGCAACTCGATCTGCTCATCACGGTCGATACCGCGGTTGCGCATCTGGCGGCCAGCCTCGGCATCCCGGTCTGGTTGATGCTGGCCTATATCCCCGACTGGCGATGGCTGCTGGAGCGGGAGGACAGCCCCTGGTATCCCAGCATGCGCCTGTTCCGACAGCCGCGGCGCGGCGATTGGCCGGGCGTTGTCGCGGCCATTCGCGCGGCTTTGGAGGCGACATGAGCCAGGCGGTGTTCGAGGAGGCCAATGCGCTGTTGTCGCAGGGCCAGGTGGCGGCTGCGCTGGAGCGCTACGGGCAGGTCCTGGCGGCTGATCCAGCGCATGCGGATGCGTTGAGCAATCGCGGCGTCGCCCTGCAACTGCTCGGTCGGCAGGGCGAGGCGGTGGCGAGCTACGACCAGGCGCTGCGCCTGCAGCCGCAACATATCGATGCCTTGGCCAATCGGGGTTTCGCGCTGCTCGATCTCGGCCGGCTACAGGACGCATTGGGCAGTTTCGGCCAGGGCTGCGAAGCGAGGCCCGCCCATGTCGCCGCGCAATATGGCCGTGGTCTGGCGCAGCACCGGCTCGGTCTGGCTTCAGCGGCGATTGAGACCTACGACATTGTGTTGCGCCTGGACCCCAGGCATGCCGCGGCGCAGGCCAATCGTAGCGTTGCGCTGCTCGGCCTTGGCCTGTCTCAGGAAGCGTTGTCCGGCTTCGATAGCGCCGTCGCCCTCACGCCGCAGGATGCCGATGCCTGGTCGAACCGGGGCAATGCGTTGAACCAGCTCGGCCGCGCGGCGGCGGCGCTTGAGAGTTGTGAGCGGGCGCTCGCCCTGCGTCCCGATTTCCCGGAAGCCCTCCTCAATCGCGGCATCGCGCTGTTGCACCTTGCGCAGCCCGACGCCGCGCTGCTGACCTTCGATCGCGCCATCGCCCTGCGGCCCGAGATGCCGGAGCTCTGGAGTTCCCGCGGCGTGGCGCTGGCCGCGCTCGGGCGGGGGGCGGAGGGGATGGCCAGCCATGATCGCGCGCTGCTGCTGCGCCCGGGGGATGTGCCTTTCGTGCAGGCCAAGGCCCGCACGCTGGAGACGCTGGGCCGGCAGGCGGAGGCGCTGGCGCTGACCGAACAGGTGCTGCGCGAACGGCCCGCCGACCTCCAGACCATGCACCAGAAGGCGATCGTCCTGCACACGCTGCGCCGCGATGTGGAAGCGGTGGCGGTACTGGATCAGGCGCTGGCGCTGACGCCGGAGAATCCCGACATGCTGGCCGACCGCAGCGCCATTTTGCATCGGCTGGGCCGCGACGCGGAGGGGCTGGCCGATGCCGAGGCGTCACTGCGGCTGCGCCCGGATTTCTTCATCGCCCTCTGTAACCGCGGCGTCGCCTTGCACGCGCTGCAACGCAGCGCGGAGGCCGTTGTTGCGCTGCGGCACGCGGCGACGATGGCGCCGCAGGAGCATCGGATTTCGGTGAACCTTGCCTATGCGCTGCTGATGGAAGGACGGCTGGTGGAAGGCTTCGCCGCGCTCGAGACGCGCAAGCTGGTGGTCGAAACCCGTCTGCCGCGCCAGTTCGAACAGCCGATGTGGGACGGCCAGAGGCCGGTCGCCGGCAAGACCGTGTTCCTGCATTGGGAGCAGGGGTTCGGCGATACGCTGCAGATGGCGCGCTACGTCCCGCTGCTGCAGGCGCGGCGCGCGCAAGTGGTAATTTCGGTGCAGGACCCGCTGCTGCCCCTGTTTCGCGACTGGTTGCCCGGGGTCGAGGCGATCGGCGGCACTGCGCCGGTACCAGCCTTCGATGAACAGGTCTCGCTGCTGAGCCTGCCGCATGTCCTGGGCACGACGCTCGACAGCATTCCGCCGGTCGTGCCCTTCGCCGCCGATCCTGCCCGCGTCGCGGCCTGGGAGGCAAGGCTGGGTCCGCCCCGTGGGCGACGCATCGGTCTGGTCTGGGCCGGGGCGCCGCTGCACCGGAACAACCACAACCGCTCCATGCCGCCCGAGGTGCTGGCACCGCTGCTGACCGAGCCGGCCGATTGGATCGCCGTGCAGAAGGAGGTGAGCGAGGCCGATCGCGTCTTGCTCGATGCCTGTCGCTGGTTCGGGCCGGAGCTGACCGATTTCGCCGAGACGGCGGCACTGATCGCGACGCTCGATCTGGTGATCACGGTGGATACATCGGTCGCGCATCTGGCCGCGAGCATGGGCAAGCCGGTCTGGCTGCTGCTGGCCTTCGTCCTCGACTGGCGCTGGCTGCGGGAGCGGGAGGACACCCCCTGGTATCCCAGCATGCGGCTGTTCCGCCAACCGGTGCCGGGGGCGTGGGATGCGGTGGTCGAGGCGCTGCGGACGGCGTTGCGGGCGGGCTGAATCGCCCGCGTTGCCGAGACAAAGTCTTGAACATTTCGCTTGCGTCGGAAGGTGGGTCGGGGATGTTTTCCCTTCCGCCATGGCGGTGGAATGCCAGCCTGCCGCGCCGTGCTGGGGGTGCTTGCGCGGCAAGTAGAGACCGGCGCGGCCTATATCAGGCCCGTGCTCGACGCCGGTGGGAGGGTGCCGGCCGAACCGCTGACCTTCGCCTTCCGCACCCGCTCGCGCTCGACCAACCTGTGCGACCATGTTAACTGGATGAAAGGCGAATTTTCATGCGGTTCGGTATCGGCGCGCTGCGCGGTTCGGCGCTTGGCCCGATCCTGAATCTTTGCGCAGCGGCCTTCGGTAGGCCCCGCGCGCGGGCCTGACGGCTTTTAGAAAACACCAGAGGAGACGCTCCCTATGAAACAACTTCGCTTCCGCCTGCTGCCCGCCCTGTTCACGCTGGGCGTGCTAAATGCCGCTTCGCCAGCTGGCGCGCAGACCGCCGCGCAGACCGCCGCGCAGACCGCCGCGCCGGCCTTGCCGAAGCTCTGGACCGGGGTCCTTACGGTGACGTCCGTCGGTGCGCCGGCCAAGGTGCACCCCAGGCATGGTGCGAATGTCGGCGCCAAGAAAACGGCAAAGGATTTCAACACCTGGGTTGACACGGCATTTCGTCTGGAAATCGTACGTCAGGTCGGGCGGCACCTGGAGATGCGCTACACCACCAGCTGGGCCTCGCAGCCCGGGGTGGGGACCTTGTCGGCCGATGGCAAGATGCTGGTCTTCAAGTCGCCGCAGCAAGCCTATCTGTTCCAGATCGACGGCAATCGGTTGCAGGGCTGCGGCACTGCCAACGGCAATACAGGCACCATGGCCCACTGGCTTGGCAACTACGCCGCCGCCTGCGTCGAGGCGCAGGCGAGCAACTGATACCGACAGCGCGCGCCCACTGGGTCACAGCCAAGGAAACCGAAGGTCTCCGCCCGGCGAATACGGGCAGGAGGCGGTCGTCGCTATTGGTGCGTGCCAGACGGATG
>CAITYE010000082.1 GCA_903896535.1 uncultured Paracraurococcus sp. | reverse complement strand
CCGCCAGCTCCTCGGGCGTGCCCTCGGCGGCGAGGCCGAGGGCGAAGCCCTTGGCGGCCAGCGCGGTGGCGATCGCCGCGCCGATCCCGCGCGAAGCGCCGCTGACGAGCGCCGCCTTCATCGCGGCGTCTCCAGCCCCGCCGCCTGCAGCACCGCGGGTGTCATCCGTGCCGCCAGCCAATCCAGCAGGCCGCGCGCCGCCGGCTGGGCGTCTGCGAAAAGGGCGCCCGAGAAGACGGCGCAGGTGTTGCAACTCGGCGGCAGCTTGCCGACGACCTCGATCCCCGGAATCGCCTGCAACTCGCTGACCTGCTGGATCGCCAGGGCCACCTCGCCGCGCGCCGCGAGTTCGGCGGTGAAGCCCTGCGGGATCACGGTGGCCTTGGCATTGATCTCGGCGGCGATGCCCAGGCGTTCGACCAGCCCGGCGAAGAACAGGCCAGAGGCGCCGGCGCGCGAATAGGCCAGGCTGGGCGCTGCGCGCAGGGTCGCGAGGAAGGCCGCCTCGGTGCCGATATCCGGATGCGGCGCGCCGGCCTTCACCGCCAGCCCGACATAGGAGTGGCAGAAATCGATGCGGGTGCCGGCGGCCAGGATGCCACGTGCGGTCAGCGCCTCGATCGCCTCGGCAGTGAGGATCGCGACATCGCCGCGCGCGCCGGCCTCGATCGCCGCGACCAACCGGGCGGTGGGGTCGAGCTTGGCGTCGTTGGGGAAGCCGGCGGCGGTGGCGGCGGGCAGGGCATCGCGCAGGATGCCGGCGACCCCGAGGGTCGAGAGGATGTGCAGCGTCATGGGATCTCCTCGGCCGGAAAAAACTGGCTCGGGCGGACGAACTCGTCCTGCGCGGCGATGCTGAGCAACTCCAGCGATCCGGCTGCCGCCGTCTGCTGGAGCAGGCCGTGCATCGAAGAGGCGGCGGTGGCCAGCGCTATCGCTGGGCCGGCGCGCAGGTAGTGGAACAGGAACAGCGCCGCGATGGTATCGCCCGCGCCGTCGAAGTGACCCTCGATCCGCGGCGTGCGGCATCGCCAGAGATGGCCGCCCTCGCTGACCAGCAGGTCGAACCAGCCGGCGGGCGTTTCGGCCAGCGACAGGCTGGTGGCCAGGACGCAGCGCGGCCCCCGCGCGTGCAGGGTGGCGATCGCGCGGCGGGCCTCTGCCAGGCTGTCCACTGGCTGGTCCGTGAGCCACGCCAGTTCGAAGGCGTTCGGGGTGGCGATATCGGCCAGCGGCAGCAGCCGGTCGCGCTGGATTTCTGGAATCCCATCCTTCACATAGATCTGCCCGCCATCGCCGATGACGGGGTCGCAGCAATACAGTGCGGCGGGATTGGCGGCCTTGGTCCGTTGCACCGCCTCGGCCACCACCAGCCCGACCGCGGCGGTGCCGAGGAAGCCGGAGAGGACGGCATCGCACTTGGCCAGCCAGCCGCGCTCGGCGATGCCGGCGACGCATTCGGCGATGTGATCGGCGGCAAAGGCCTGCCCGCGATAGCCGCCGCGGCCCGGGTGGTTGGAAAACTGGACGGTGTTCACGGCCCAGACCTCGGCCCCCAGGCGCTGCAGCGGAAAGACTGCAGCGGCATTGCCGACATGCCCGTACGCCACCCAGGACTGGACCGAGAGGATGTTCACCTTGGAATGCTAGCCTTGCCTTGCGCCCCTTCCCAGCCCCGCCGGGTGCCGGCATGCTGGCCGCAATAAAAATCGAGAGGGGGTTGGAATCATGACGCAAGAGCTTTCCCGCCGTGCGTTGATGGGGGCGACCGCCGGGAGCCTGCTGCTGGCCGGTGGCAATGCCGGGGCGCAGCAGAAGCCCAGCGAACTCCGCGTCGGTATCACAACCTTCCTCTCCGGCCCGGCCTCGGTCTTCGGCGTGCCGTCGAAGCAGATGGCGGAGTTGCTGTTCGAACAGGTCAATGCCCAGGGCGGCATTGGCGGCATTCCGGTGAAACCCTATTTCGTCGATGAGGCCCCGGGGACCGAGCATCTGGTCGGCGAATACCGCCGCCTCGTGCAGAATGAGGGCGTGCACGTGATGTTCGCCTCGATCTCCTCGGGCTCCTGCCTCGCCTGCACGCCGCTTTCGGATGAGATGCGCAAGACCACGCTATTGTGGGATTGCGGCACCCAGCGGATCTTTGAGGAAGGCAAGCACCCCTTCGCCTTCCGCACCCAGGGCTTCGGCACGCCGGAAGTGCTGGCGCCGCTGCTGTACCTGCTGAAGCACAAGCCGGATTTCAAATCGATTGCGGTGATCAACCAGGACTACGCCTGGGGCCGGGATTCCTGGGAGTTGTGGAAGACCGCGATGGATGTGCTGAAGCCCGGTGTGCGGGTGGTGGCGGAGATGTTCCCCCGGCTCGGCGCCACCGATTACAGCACGGAGGTGACGCGCCTGCTCGCCTCCCGCCCCGAGGTGATCCTGACCACCAGCTGGGGCGGCGATCTCGTCACCCTGGTGCGCCAGGCCGCCGAGCGGCGGCTCTTCGAACGCTCCACCTTCGTCATGCCAGTGGCCGAGGCGTCCTTGCAACTGCTGGGCAAGACCGTGCCGGCGGGGCATGTGATCGGCGCCCGTGGCGACCATTGGAACAACCACCCGAAGCCCAAGGACCCGGCGAAGCTGGCGAAATTCGTCGACGGCTATCGTGCCAGATACAACGAATATCCGATCTATCCCTGCCACCACATGGCCCAGGCGATCAGCGCGCTGCAGGCCGGGTATGCCAAGGCGATCGCTGCCAAGGGCGGCGGTTGGCCGAACGATCAGGAACTGGCCAACGCGTTCCGCGGTCTGACCTTCGATACCCCCACCTCGACCATCACCTTGCGTGAGGACGGCCAGGGGCTGGAGGACCAGATCGTCGGCCTGTCCAGCTTCAACGATAAATTCCCCTTCGCGGTGCCGAAGGATATGATCATGTTCCCTGCCGCCATGGTCTCGACCCCGGTCGGGATGAAGTCGGTGGATTGGCTGAAGACGCTGACGCCGGCGATCCTCGCGCAGACCCCAGCGCCGATCTGACCGCGCCATGGTCGGCTGGCTTCAGGATAACGGTCTGCTGCTCGGCCTCGCCGCGCTGGATGGGCTCGCCTACGCGGCGCTGGTCTTCATGGTGGCGGTCGGGCTGAACCTGGTGTTCGGGGTGCTGCGGATCGTGAACGTGGCGCATGGCAGCCTCTTTGCGATCGGGGCCTATACCGCCGCCTCGCTCGGGCTGTTCTTCGCCAGCCAGGGCCTGCCGCCGCTGGCTGGCTACTTCGCCCTGGTGCTTGCCGCGGCGCTGGTCGGCGCGCTGCTCGGCCCGTTGATCGAGCGCTTCCTGCTGCGCCGGATCTATGGGCATGAGGAGGTTCTCCAGCTCCTCGTCACCTTCGCCCTCTTTATGATCCTCGAGGATGTGCAGAAGCTGGTCTGGGGGGTGCAGCCGGTCTCCCAGGACCTACCGATGACCTATCTCGGGACCATCGACGTGCCCTTCGGCGATGATGTGATCCCTTTCACCAAGTACCAGCTTTTTGTTCTGCCGGGGATCGCGGTGGCAACGCTGGTCGGCCTGGCGCTGTTCCTCCGGCGGACGCTGGCCGGGCGCATGATCGTGGCGGTGACCGCGGACAAGGAAGCCGCCACCGCCATGGGGATCGATGCGACGCGGATCATGCTGCTGACCTTCACCGCCGGCGCGGCGCTGGCCGCGCTCGGCGGCGCGCTGGCCTCGCCGACCACCTCGCTGGTCCCCGGGGTTGGCGCGCAGACCATCGTGCTGTCCTTCGCCGTGGTCGCCACCGCCGGCCTCGGGCAGATCGAGGGGGCCGCGCTCACCTCTCTCATGATGGGCCTTGGGCGGTCCGTCGCGGTCTATTTCGCCCCAGAATTCGAGGTGGTGGTACCCTATCTGATCATGGTCGCGGTGCTGCTGGTGCGCCCGCAAGGCCTGTTCGGCGTGCTGGAGACCCGACGGGTATGATCGCCGAGGGGCTCATCGCGCTGGTCGGGGCCGGGGTGCTGCTGGCTGTGGCGATCGCCGTGCCCTGGCTGAAATTCGTCCTCACCATCGCGCTCGCCAAGGGCATCGCGGTGCTTGGCATCCTGCTGCTGCTGCGGGCCGGACAGGTCAGCTTTGGCCATGCGATGTTCCTGGCCACCGGGGCCTATACCGTGGCCTTCCTGGCGCCGGCGATGCCGGAGGCGCTGCTGCTGATCCCGCTTGGCGGCCTCTTCGCCGGGCTGCTCGGACTGCTCGTTGGGCTGTTTGTCGTGCGCTACCGCGACATCTTCTTCGGCATGCTGAACCTGGCCATTTCCATGGTGCTCTATTCACTGCTGGAAAAGCTCTACCACCTCACGAAGGGGACCGACGGCATCCGCGTGGCGCGCGCCACCTATGCCGGCTTCGACCTGCCGCGGGAGACGCAGGAATGGCTGATGTTCGCGATCGCCCTCGGCCTCGCGGCGCTGTTCGGCACCCTGGTCGCGGCCTATCTGCGCTCACCCATGGGGCGGGCGCTGGCCGGCATCAAGACGCGGGAGACCAGGCTGGAATTCCTCGGTGTCTCCGCCCGGCGGGTGTTGTTGTTCGCCTACGTCGCCTCCGCAGTCATGGGCGGGATCGCGGGCACGCTGGTCGCGCTGACGACGCGCCACGTCACGCCGCTGCTGGGCTACTGGACGTCCTCCGGTGAGCTGGTCTTCATCGCCATCCTGGGCGGCGCCGGCAGCGCGGTGGGCGCCTTTCTGGGGGCCGTCGCCTTTGAACTGGTGCGCGTCTATGCCGCCGCCTCGGTCGCCGATGCCTGGCAGATGATCCTGGGCGGCGTGCTGCTGCTGGTGATCCTTTTTGCCCCGGGCGGGCTCTGGGGAATCCTCGCCGGCCGGCTGAAGGTCCGGGCATGAGCGCGCCATTGCTCTCCGCCCGCGGCCTCAAGCTCGCCTTCGGCGGCGTCAAGGCGGCCGATGGCATCGACCTTGACGTTATGCCCGGGGAATTCCTGGCGATCATCGGGCCGAACGGCGCCGGCAAGACCACCTTCATCAACATGACCACCGGCTATCTCAAGCCGCAGGGCGGGCGGATTGAATTCGCCGGCGAACCCATTCTTGGCCTCTCGCCGCGCGCCATCGTCCGCCGCGGCATCGGCCGCAGCTTCCAGCTGCCGCAGCTCTTCACCGAACACACGGTGATCGAGAACGCGGCCCTCGCCCTGGCTGCCCATGCCGGCATCTGGTCACCCTTCGTCCCACTGCTTCGCCCCGGTTATCGCGCGGCGGCGGAGCGGCTGCTGGACCGCTTCGGCATCGCCCATCTGACCGAGACCCGGGCCGATGCGTTGAACGAGGGCGCGCGCAAGCTGGCCGATATCGCCATGGCAGTGGCGCTGGAGCCGCGCCTGCTGCTGATGGACGAGCCGACCAGCGGCGTTGCCGCGACCGAGAAGATGCAGGTGGTCGAGACGCTGGTGCGGGTGCTGCGGGCCGAGGGTGTCACTGCCGTCTTCGTCGAGCACGACATGGAGGTGGTCGCCCGCTTCGCCGATCGCGTCGCGGTCTGGAGCCAGGGCCGCATCGCCGCGCTAGGCCCGCCCGAACAGGTGCTGAACGACCCGGCGGTGCTGCGGGACGTGATCGGGATCGCCGGCCATGCTTGAGCTGGACGGCGTCTCCGTCGATATCCTCGGCGCGCCGGTGCTGCGCGGGGTGCATTTGCGCGTGCCGCCGGGCGGGCGGGTGGCGTTGATCGGGCGCAACGGCGCCGGCAAGACCACGACGCTGCGCGCCCTCATGGGCCTGCTCGCGCCGCGCACCGGTCGCATCAGCATCGATGGGCGCGACGCAACCGCCGTGCCGGCGCATCACCGTGCCCGGCTCGGCATCGGCTATGCGCCGGAGGAGCGGCGGCTGTTCGGCAGCTTCTCGGTGCGGGAGAACATGCTGCTGCCGGCCGAGGTGCTCCGCCTCGACCGTGCCGAGATCGACCGCCGCTTGGCGGCGGTCTTCGCCTTGCTGCCGGAACTGAAGGATCTTGCCGGGCGGCCCGCCGCCGGCCTGTCGGGCGGGCAGGGCAAAATGGTGGCGCTGGGTCGCGCGCTGATGGTCGGCACCCGCGCGGTGCTGCTGGACGAGCCCTTCCAGGGCCTCGCCCCGGCCTTGGCGCTGCGCTACGCGGAAGCGCTTGGGCGGCTGCGAGAAGCGCTGCCCGACGTCGCCATCCTGATTACCGAAAGCAATCCGGAATTACTGCGGCCGCTGGTCGAGCAAAGCTACGTGATCGAGCGCGGTGAAATCGCGCCGGCCTGAATCGGTCGCGGCGATGCTGGGCCCGGGCTTCGTTGCGCTGGTCCTGGCGCTGGCGCTGGTCGGCTGCGCGACCGGCCCGGCAGCGCCCGAAGCGCCCGCCCAGCCCATGCCCAACCCGGCCGAACTGGCGCCGCATGAATGGGATCATGGCCCGCCCTGGTCGCCCTATGACATGCCCTGGGTACTGGCGCCGGACACGCTCGCCCCCTGGCCGGGCATAGTCGGCGTTGGCGTCGGGGCCGGTGTCGTGGTCGGGCGGGGCTGGTGGTGGCGGGGGCAGCCGCACGGCGCTGGTCGCGTTGGCTGGGCCTCGCCGCCGCGCGGGGTGCGCCACCGGGGGCGCCGGTAAGCCTCGACAGGCCTGGCGTGACGGGCGAGGCTAGAGCGCGATGCGTTGCGGCGGAATCGCCCAAGGCGCTGAATCGCGCGATCCAACACATGCTAGAGCGGGCTGCGTGAACGTATGTGAAAGCAGCATGCTCTAGTGGTCCGATCCCGACGCTTGGTACCCAAGCGTCGGGTGAATCGGCCCACCAAATCAATGGCTAGTGGTACGTGCCAGACGGTACCATCCGTTTGG
>CAITYE010000081.1 GCA_903896535.1 uncultured Paracraurococcus sp. | reverse complement strand
TGCATCACCGCGCAGGCCAGCGCGCCATCGGTGCCGGGGCGCAGCGCCAGGTGCATATCGGCCGCCGCGGCGGTGCCGGTGCGGTAGGGGTCGATCACCACCAGCTTGGCGCCGCGCGCCTTCCGGGCGCGGGCGACATGGGTCATGACGTTCACCTGCGTCGCCACGGGGTTGCCGCCCCAGACGATGATCAGGTCGCTTTCCGCCATCTCCCGCGGGTCGGGGCCGGTGTAGCGGCCGACGCCGGCGGTCCAGCCCATTTCGCACAGCATGGTGCAGATGGTTTTCTTCATGCCGGCATAGCGCATGACATGGCGCAGCCGGTTGATGCCGTCGCGCTGCACAAGGCCCATGGTGCCGGCGTAGTAATAGGGCCAGATGGTCGCGGTGCCGTGCTGGGCGGCGCGCGCCTTGAACTCGGTGGCGATGCGGTCCAGCGCCGCGTCCCAGCCGATGCGGCGGAACTGGCCGCTGCCCTTCGGCCCGGTGCGCAGCAGCGGGTGGGTCAGACGGTCCGGGTGGTTGGCGCGTTCGGCATAGCGGGCGACCTTCGCGCAGATGACGCCGGCGGTGTAGGTGTTCGCTTCCGCGCCGCGCACCGCGCCCATGCGGGTGCCGCCTTCGGTGACCTCGATCTCCAACGCGCAGGTGGAGGGGCAGTCATGCGGGCAGGTGCTGGGGTGCATCTCGATCATGCTGGGCAGCGTAGGACAGGCCGGCGCGCCCGGCTAGAACTGCCTGATCTCAGTCAGCGCCAGCCGGATCTCCTGGGCGAAGCGGTGCAGCGCCAGGCCCAGCAAAAGGGCGGCGATGCCGAAGAGCGGCAGCGCGCCGAAGGCGTGGCGGGATTGCAGGGCGGCGCTGGCGACCATCACCAGCAGCAGCAGCGTGGTGGCGATCGCCGCCAGCAGGGCCAGATGCGCCGCCCCCTGCAGCAGCGCGGCGCGTTGCTTGAGGAGGGGCAGGGTCGCCTTCTGGGCGGCGGCGCTGGGCAGGGCCGGGTCCATGAAGGTGACCGTGCGCATGCGGTCGATCAGCGTATGCAACCGGGTCAGCAGCACGGAGACGAAGGCGGCGACGCCGGCCAGCAGGAAGGCTGGCGCCGCGGCCTGGCCGAAGATCCGCGCCAGCCGGTCGGCATCGGGGATACTCTCGATCAGGCTGCCCATCGCCTCAACCCCCCCGGCCATAGAGGCGCCGCGCGGCCGCCGCCGTCACATAGCCATCTGCCAGGTCGTCCTCCAGCCGCTGCGGGTCGCGGCCGCTGGGCGGGCCAAAGCCGCCAGAGCCCGGCGCTTCCACCACCACACGCGCGCCGGGCGGGGCCGTATAGGCGCCCTTGCCGGGCAGCGCCTGGCGGGTGCCGTCGGGCAGGTCCATCCAGAGCTTCGCATTGCTGCCGGGCAGCCCGCCGGCTTGCCCGAAGGGGGGCGTCACGCAGCGTTCGAAGCAGGTGGCGCCGCGCACTTCATTGCCGAGGATGCGCCAGGCGCGCCGCACGCCAAGCCCGCCGCGCCAGGTCCCCGCCCCGCCGCTGTCGGGGACCAGGGCGTATTCCTCGACGCGCAGCGGGAAGGACATCTCCAGCACCTCGATCGGGGTGTTCAGCATGTTGCTGATCACCGCCGAGACGGCGTTGATCCCGTCCTTGTTCGGCCGTGCGCCGAAGCCGCCCTTGATCGATTCATAGGAGACGAAGCGCTCGCCGCTCCGGTAGTCCAGCCCGCCGAAGGTGGCGATGCCGCTGGTCCCCTGGCTGCCCGCCAGCACCCGTTCGGGGGTAAGGGCGTACATCGCGGCGAAGACCATCTCGGAGACGCGGTGCGACATCTCGTGGTTGGAATAGACGACCGGGGAGGGTTCCTGCGCGTTCACCACGCTGCCCTTGGGCGCCGCGACGGT
>CAITYE010000080.1 GCA_903896535.1 uncultured Paracraurococcus sp. | reverse complement strand
GGGGCCGGCGGAAGGACATGCCGCAGTCCATGCGGGCCAGAAAGCCGCCGAGGATGTTCCATTCCCCCTCCGTCAACGGCGCCCAGGGGCGGGGGGTGGTGTAGGGGGAGTTGGGGTCGAGGGGCAGGCGGTGGATGGGGGGTGCGGGGGGCATGGCGGGGCGTCCATAGAGCCCTGGTCCTATACCAGGTTTTTATTCTTATGTCGAGGGGAAGTGGCACCCCCTGCGCTGGCGGCCCGACCCAGGCCCGAACGCTGCCGCAAGCGGCGTGGCCGCGGAAAGGGCCACCCGGGCAGGATAGCGGCCGGGGCTGGCGAAGGGCGGATGCACGGCGACACGGAGCGGCCTTGGGGAACAGCATGGGGGTGACGGTTTATGGAAGCTGGGTGACTGGCCGCGCTTGCCGGGCCGATGCGCGGGCGCGATGATCGCCGAAGGCGGCGGGTTGGCAGTGCGGACGCATGCAGTATTGGCATTATGCCATCGACTGGTTCTCAGGACTGCCGGGCTGGGGACAGATTGGTCTCATCGTGGCCCCGCCTGGCGTCTTGCTGCTGAGCATCGGCAGATCCTGGGTCGAAGGCTTTGGCAAGGCGCTGCTGCCGTCGAACGAGGGCAGCGCCAAATGGCTTAAGGCCAAACTGCGCGGGGTTTTCGTCCGGCGGCCGGCGCCTGACCCGACGCAAATCACCCTGTTGATCGCCGCGCTGGTCGATGACCCCAGCAACAAGGCCCGGAACCGGCTGGTGGATGCCTTCACGGGGGCGCGCGGCTTTCGCGTGCTGACCACGGAGCGGCGCTTCGACCTCGGCGGTGCCAATCCGACGGAACGGGAGTTGGCGGCGGAGCGGGAGGCGGATGCCCTGCGCGGAAAGCAGGGCGCGGACTTGCTGCTCTGGGGCCAGGTGGCCGGGGAGAGCGCCTATCGTGTCTGGTTCACCGGCCCCGGCATGCGGCCGGACATGGCCCGTGCGCCCTTCCGGATCAAGGACGACCTGCTGGAACCGGCTTTCCATACGGAAATCGCGCAGGCGTTGCAGATTGTGGCGCTGGCCGCCGTCCCGCGCGGCGATGCTGCGCGTGGCCGGTTTGTCGCAGATCAGTTGCGTGATCGCCTGCCGGCGCTGGAAAAGCTGCTGGCCGCGCCGCCGCCCGGCTTCGATGCGGAGATGGGCCGGAGCATCGCTTGGGCCGTGGCGGATGGCCTGCAAACCCTCGGCGGACAAGCCGGGGATAGTGCCGCCTCGGCAAAGGCGGTCGCGGGCTGGCAGGCACTGCTCGATGGCTTGAACAAAGCGGAGGCGCCGCTGGCTTGGGCGGCGACGCAGACCAACCTCGGCAATACGCTGCGATCGCTTGGCGAGCGCGAGAGCGGGACGGCGCGGCTGGCGGAGGCGGTGGAGGCCCATCGTGCGGCGCTGGAGGAGTACCGGCGCGATCTGGTGCCGCTGGATTGGGCGATGACGCAGAACAACCTCGGCGCTGCGCTGCAAACGCTCGGCGCAGGCGAGAGCGGGACGGCGCGCCTGGAGGAGGCGGTGGCGGCTTATCGTGCGGCGCTGGAGGAGTGGCGGCGGGATCGGGCGCCGCTGGATTGGGCGGGGACGCAGAACAACCTCGGCAATGCGCTGCAAACGCTCGGCGCGCGCGAGAGCGGGACGGCGCGGCTGGCGGAGGCGGTGGCGGCCTATCGTGCGGCGCTGGAGGAGCGGCGGCGGGATCGGGTGCCGCTGGATTGGGCGATGACGCAGAACAACCTCGGCAATGCGCTGGGATCGCTTGGCTGGCGCGAGAGCGGGACGGCGCGGCTGGAGGAGGCGGTGGCGGCCTTTCGTGCGGCGCTGGAGGAGCGGCGGCGGGATCGGGTGCCGCTGGATTGGGCGATGACGCAGAACAACCTCGGCAATCCGCTGCGGGCGCTCGGCGAGCGCGGCGATGCCGCGGCCCTGCCGCAGGCCATCGCGGCCTATGAGGGGGCGCTGGAGGAGTTCCGCCGCG
>CAITYE010000079.1 GCA_903896535.1 uncultured Paracraurococcus sp. | reverse complement strand
GGCAGCACGATGATCTCCTCCCCCGCCGCCTGCGCCGCCTTGTTCGTGTAGTAGTGATGGATCGAATAAAAGGGCGCCGCATCAACGCGCCGGCTGATCATCATGGCCGCCATGGCAGAGGCATCGGTCGTGACCCAGGCGATCTTCTCGGGATCGGTCCCGGCGCGCCGGGCGACTTCCGGGAAATAGAGGCGATGACTGTTCCCGGCGGTGATGGCGATCTTCTTGCCCTCCAGCCCCTTGAAGGCAGTGATGCCGCTGCTCTTGAGCACAAAAAGCGAATGCGGCGAATGGGTGTAGATCGCCGAGATCGCCTTGACCGGGATATCTTGCCGCGCCCGGGCGGCGAGGACGCCGCCGACATCGGCGACGCCGAAGGGGGCAGCACCGGCTGCAACCTTATTGATGGTATCGCCCGAGCCATAGCCGCGCGCCAGGCTGATATCGATGCCCTGGGCCTTCCAGAAGCCCTTCGCGGCGCCTGCAAAATAGGCGGCGTGCTCGCCGGTTGGAATCCAGTCCAGCTGGAACAGTACCTTGTCATCGGCGGCGGCAGGCCGGAACAGGGCGGCGAGCAAGGCGAAAGCAAGCAGGGTGCGGCGCATGGGGAGGGGTCTCCAGCAGGCATGAACGACCTGGGGGGATGCAAGCGCCGCACCACTTCGCGCCGAATGGCTGCCTTTGCCCCGGGCGGATGCGGCGCGGCGCGGTTCGGTGCAGAGTAGTGCCCGATTTCGCCGGAGTCCCGCCATGCCCATCACCCGCCTTGCCGAGGAAGGCCGTCTCTCCGGCGCCGTCGTTCACGGCGGCCTCGTCTGGCTGGCCGGGCAGGTCGCCGACGATGCCAGCCTCGATGTCGAGGGGCAGACCGCCGATATCCTCGGCCAGATCGATGCCCTTTTGGCCGAAGCCGGCACCGATAAGCGGCATTTGCTAAGCGTCACCGTGGTGCTGGCCGATATCGCCGAGGCGCCGGCGATGAACCGCGCCTGGGACCGCTGGCTCGATCCCAAGGCCAAGCCGGCGCGCATGACCATCGAAGCGCGCCTCGTCGATCCCGCCTGGCGGGTAGAGATCACCGGCGTCGCGGCCTTGCCGGACCGACATGGCTGATGCCGGGGACGGGTTTGCCAGGGACACGTCGCCGCCGGCCGGGATACCGCGGTGAGGCCTTGCTGGCGCTGCTGCCCAGCCTGGGGGTGATGCTGCTGGTGGCCGGCGGCGCCGCTGATCGGGGTGTGCTGTATCCCCTGGTCCTGCTCTCCGGCTCGGCGCTTGGCCTGGGCGCCTTGCTGGCGATCTTTCCGCACGGGCCGCAATTCCTGCTGGGCGTGGCCAATGGGCTGGCGATGTATGCCTGCCTGTTCACGGTGATCGGGCGCGCTGCCTTTCCCGCGGCGCCGGAGCTGACCCAGGCGCTGGGTTTCCTGCTGCCGGTCGCGGTCTTCGTCGGGGCCTGCTGGTGGCGGCGCGCGGGCCTAGCCCGCTATGCCCGGGATGGTGCGGCCGATCTCAACCACCTGCCGCGCTTCGCCCGCTGGCTGGCGGTGATCGGCGTGGTGGGCGTGGTCTCCCTGAGCCTGCCGATCAACCGCCTCTCGCCACCCTGGCAAGGGGTCGCGCTGTTGCTGGCGATGGCGATCATCGCCGTGCTGACCGCCCGCGTGGTGGGCGATGTGGTGCGCCTGCTGGTCGATGTCGCGGCGATCTTTCAATCGGTCACCGCGCGGCTCGGCAGCCTGGCCGTGCCGATCGCTGCCTATACCTCGCTCTGGGCCCTGCTGGCGGTCGTGTTCGGCAGCCTCTATCGAATCGCGGATGGGCTATCCGCCTCCGCTTTGTTCCACGGCCCGGAAGGCCCGCACCGCGTCAGCTTCGCCGATGCGCTGCATTTCAGCATCGTGACCCTGTGTTCGGTCGGTTATGGCGATATCGTGCCCGCCGATGACGGCATCCGCGTGCTCTGCGGCATGCAGATGCTGGCCTCACAGTTGCTGCTGCTGTTCGGCTTCTACGAGATCATGCAGTCCCGCCAGCCGGATGCGAGGCGGGATTGAGCGGGCTTCGCCAAGCCCCACCGGCGCCGGCGATTCGGCGCCTTTCGGCCGTAATCCCCGCTATATTGGTGCGATGAACGCAGATCGGCAGGCTTTCTGGCGCGGCAAGCGGGTATTGGTGACGGGCGGGGCGGGCTTCCTCGGCTCGGCGCTCTGCCATGCGCTGGCCGGGCTTGGCGCGCGGGTGACCGCGATCGATGCCATGCTGCCCGATGGCGGGGCCAATATCGCCAATCTGGAAGGCGCCGGCGTGCTGCTGGTGCGTGGCGATGTCCGCGAGGTGGAGTTGCACTCCCTGGTCACGGGGATTGATGTGCTGTTCAACATGGCGGCCCAAACCAGCCATATGGGCGGCCAGCGCGATCCGGTTGCGGATATCGCGATCAATGCCGTGGCCCAGGTGCGGCTGGTCCAGGCGCTGCGGGAAGCGGCGCCGGCGGCGCGCGTGGTGCATGCCTCCACCCGGCAGTTCTACGGCCGCCCGATCCGCCTGCCAGTCGATGAGCTGCATCCGGTGCAGCCGCCGGATGCCAATGGCGTCTCCAAATTCGCCGGCGAGCAGTATTGGCTTTTGGAACAGCGCGTGCTCGGCCGGCCCGTCACCGCACTGCGGCTGACCAATTGCTACGGCCCCCGGCTGCGCATCCGCGATGCCCGGCAGACCTTCCTTGGCATCTGGCTGCGCCGGGTGATTGAGGGCGAGCCCTTCGAGGTCTGGGGCGGCGAGCAGTTGCGCGATCTGGCCTATGTCGATGACGTGACCGATGCCTTCCTCGCCGCTGCCGAACACGCCGATGCGCCCGCCATCGCCGGCCGGGCCTTCAACCTGGGCGGCGCACCGCCCGCCTCGCTGCTCGATCTCGCCGAGCGGCTGATCGCCGCCAATGACGGAGAGGGCCGCTTCGAGGTAAAGGAGTTCCCCGCCGACCGGGCGCCGATCGATATCGGCAGCTACCATGCCGATGATCGCGCCTTCCGCGCCGCCACCGGTTGGGCACCCAAGGTCGGGCTGGATGAGGGGCTGCGCCGCTCGCTTGTCTGGTACCGCGCCCGGCTTGTCGATTACGTCTGAACAAAGAGCCCGCCATGACCGAAGTCTTCATCCCCCAGGCCGATCCCGGCGCCGGCTATCGGGCGCAACAGCCGGCGATTGATGCCGCGGTCGCCCGCGCGCTCGCCTCCGGCTGGTACATCCTGGGCGAGGAAGGCGCGGCTTTTGAGCGCGAGTTCGCCGCCTGGCTCGGCCTGCCGCATGCCGTGGGCTGCGCCAATGGCACGGATGCGCTGGCGCTGATCCTGCGCGGCCTGGGTATCGGGGAGGGGGATTGCGTGGCCACCGTTTCCCACACCGCGGTCGCCACCGTCGCCGCGATCGAGATGGCCGGCGCCATGCCGCTGCTGCTCGATATCGACCCCGAGCGCTACACCATGGATGCCGAGGAACTCACCGCGGTGCTGGCCGATCCGCCACCCGGCCTGCCGCCGATTCGCGCCGCCATCGTCGTGCATCTCTATGGCCAGGCTGCCGAGCTCGGCCCCATGCTGGCCGCCTGCAAGCGCGCGAAGATTCCGCTGATCGAGGATTGCGCGCAGGCGCATGGCGCGGGGCTCGATGGGCGCCGGCTCGGCACGCTGGGCACGGCGGCAGCCTTCTCGCTGTATCCCACCAAAAATCTCGGCGCGCTCGGCGATGGCGGCATTCTCGCCACCGCCGATGCAGCGCTGGCCGAGCGCATTGGCGCGCTGCGCCAATATGGCTGGCGGGAGCGCTACATCTCCTCCCTCATCGGGGTGAATTCGCGCCTGGATGAAGTGCAGGCGGCGATCCTCCGGGCACGGCTGCCGATGCTCGATGCCGGCAATGCCCGGCGGCGGGAGATCGCGGCGCGCTACGACGCGGCGCTGGCCGGCACCGGCTTCGCCCCGCCCTGGCGGGCGCCGGGGGCGGAGCATGTCTTCCACCAATACGTGCTCCGCAGCCCGGACCGCGCCGCGGTGCAGGCACGGCTGAAGGCGCTGGGCATCGGCACCGGCATCCACTACCCGGTGCCGGTCCACCTGCAATCTGCCTATCGCGGCCGCGTCCCGCTGGGCCCGGCTGGCTGTGCGGAGACAGCGCGGGCGGCCGAGGAGGTGTTCAGCCTGCCGATGTATCCGGAACTGACCGAGGCGCAGGTGTCTCGGATTTGCGCGGCGCTGGGCGAGCTTGGCTGAGTTCTAAAGCGGTGTGCGTTCAGGTGGAACCTTCTCAACGAAGCCTGCCCTAGAGCGGGATGCGTTGCGGCGGCATCGCCGAAGGCGCTGAATCCCGCGACCGAACAAAGGCTAGAGCAGGGTGCGTGAGCGAATGCGAACGCAGCAGGCTCTAGAGCGGGATGCGTTGCGGCGGCATCGCCGAAGGCGCTGAATCCCGCGATCGAACACATGCTAGAGCGGGCTGCGTGAACGTATGTGAACGCAGCAGGCTCTAGCGATCAAAGCCCTGCCAGCTTTGTCGCCAGCCCGGCCAGCGCGGTCAGCCCCAGTGTCTTCACCACGCCCAGTCGCAGCCCGAACAGGCAGCCCGCCGCCAGCGCCGCCAGCGCCGCGGCCAGCGGATCGAGGCTGCTCGGTACCGGCCATTCGATGCCGAGCGCGCCCGGGCGCATCTCCGAGAACAGCACCCGCAGGCCGAACCACAGCGCCAGATTGGCGATGACGCCCACCACGGCGGCAGTGACGCCGGCCAGCGCGGCCTTCAGGCGCGGCGCGTCGTGCAGCCGTTCCACATAAGGCGCGCCGAGGAAGATCCAGGCGAAGCACGGCAGGAAGGTGACCCAGAGCGTGAGAGCCGCCCCGGCGATGCCGCCCGCCACGCCCGCGGCGCCATGGCCGGCGAGGTAGCCCACGAATTGCAGCACCAGGATGAGCGGACCGGGCGTGGTCTCGGCAAGGCCGAGGCCGGCCAGCATCTGCCCCGCGGTCAGCCAGTGGTAGCCTTCCACCGCCTCCTGCGCGACATAGGCAAGCACGGCATAGGCGCCGCCGAAGGTGACCACGGCCATCTTGGAAAAGAACCAGGCGATGTCGCGGAACACGCCGCCCTGCACCAGCAGCGCACCGACCGGCACGAGCCAGAGCGCGAGCGCCACCAGCCCCGCCCGCCAGGCCGGGCCGGCGCGCCGCGCGACATAGTCCGGGTCGGCGGCAAGCCGCGCGTCGAGCAGCGCCGGCGGGCCGTCCTTGGCCTTGCCATGGCCGCCACCGGCGAAGGCTGCGGGCATCAGGTAGCCGACCAGCCCGGCCGCCAGTACCACCACGGGGAAGGGCAGTTGCAGGACGAACAGCGCGAGGAAGGCCGCGCCCGCCACCGCCCAGGGCACCGCGCCCTTCAGTGCGCGCTTCGCCACCCGCAGCAGGGCTTCCACCACCAGCACCAGCACCGCGCATTTCAGGCCGAAGAACAGCGCGGCGATGGCCGGCACCTCGCCATAGGCGACATAAAGCATCGACAGCGCCAGCATCACGATGGCGCCGGGAATGATGAACAGCAGCCCGGCGGCGAGGCCGCCCTTCACCCCATGCATCAGCCAGCCGAGATAGGTCGCGAGCTGCTGCGCCTCCGGCCCCGGCAGCAGGGTGCAGAAATTCAGCGCGTGCAGGAACCGCGCATCGGAAACCCAGCGACGTTCATCCACCACCTCACGGTGCATCAGCGCGATCTGCCCGGCCGGGCCGCCGAAGGAGAGGCAGCCGATGCGGGCCCAGACGCGCAGCGCCGCGGCGAAGCTGGGGAAGGCGGGGACAGGCTCGGGCATCCCTCCAAGCGCCACGCCGGCGCGGCGGTGTCAAGCTTGCGCCTTGCGCCGCGCCCTGCGAGCCTCAATGCCCTGGGAGGCCAAGAACATGCGGCAGGATATCGGTGATCCGGAACGGCTGGTGCTGCATGGCAGCTTCACCTCCTCCTCCTCCTACAAGCCCATGCTGTTCCTGGCGTTGGCGCGGCTGCCCTTCAGCTTCCGCACGGTGAACCTGAAGAAGGGCGTGCAGCGGGAGGCCGCGCATTTGTCGCTGAACCGCTACGCGCAGGTCCCGGTGCTGGAACATCGCGGCCTGGTGATCGTGCAATCCAATGTGATCCTGGACTACCTTTCCCGCGCCACCGGGCATTTTCAGCCGGCCGACGAGCAGGATCGCTGGACCGCGCGGGAGTGGCTGTCGTGGGAGGCGGATGCCATCACCAATGTCGCCAAGGTCCGGCACTACAGCCGCTTCCGGGAGGTCGATCCGGCGGTGATGGCCTATTTCCGCCCGCTGGCCGAAGCCGCCATCGGCTTTGTCGATGGCGCGTTGGAGGGGCGGGACTGGCTGGTGGGCGATGCCCCCTCCATCGCCGATATCGGCTGCTGGGGGCGGATGGTCTTCATGGCCGAGGGCGGGCTGGAGATCGCCCGCTGGCCAAGGGTGGAGGCCTGGTCGCACCGGCTGGCGGCGCTGCCCGGCTTCGCGCTGCCCTATGACCTGATCCCGAAGAAGGACACCGAGATCGCTCCCTGATACCCAAGCCATGCGGCTTTGCCGTCTGCCGCGCAGCCCAGCAAACCGGCGGTTTCCGCCCGGCGCCTGAGGGCTAGAGCATGCTGCGTTCGCATTCGCTCACGCACCCTGCTCTCGCGTTTATTGGGTCGCGCGATTCAGCGCCTTCGGCGATGCCGCCTCAACGCATCGCGCTCTAGCATGTGTTGGATCGCGCGATTCAGCGCCTTCGGCGATGCCGCCTCAACGCATCGCGCTCTAGAAAAAAGCCAATCAAACCCGCGCCAGCACCCGGTCGACGAAGGCGCCGGCCATGCCGAGATAGCCGGCCGGGTCCGTCAGCGTGGCGATGTCGGCCGCCGACAGGCGGGCGCTCACGGTCGCATCGCGGGCCAGCGCCGCCGCCAGGGAAATGCCCTCGGCCAGCGCCACATCGCAGGCATGGTGGACGACGTGATGCGCTTCGCCCCGCCCCAGCACGGGGGCCAGGCCCATCATCACCGCCTCGGCCACGATCAGCCCGCCGGTGCTCTCCAGGTTGCGGCGCATGCGCGGGGCATCCACGGTCAGCCCTTCGGCCAGCACCCGCGCCTGCGCAAGCGCACCGTGCGAGAGCAGGCAGGCCTGCCCGATCGCCAGCGATTCCGCCTGCCACGGCCCGGTGCCGCGTTCCTGGTCCTGCGCCATGGCGGCCAGCATCTGCGGCACCAGGGCGGTAACGCTGCGGCTTTGCGCGATGATGTATTCGCAGGCGATGGGGTTGCGCTTCTGCGGCATGGTCGATGACCCGCCGCGCCCGTCGACATAGGGCTCGGCCACCTCCGCCACCTCGGTCTGCATCAGCAGGATCACATCGGTGGCGATTTTCGCCAGTGCGCCGGTGAGCAGGCCGAGGAAGCTGATCGCCTCCGCCAGCCCGTCGCGGGCGACATGCCAGGGGATGTCGGCTTCGGCGAGGCCCAGTTCGCGGGCGAGTTCGTTCTGCACGGCAAGACCCTGCGCGCCGAGCGAGGCCAGCGTGCCCGCCGCGCCGCCGAACTGCACCCGCAGCACGCGGGGGCGCAGCTGCGCCAATCTCTCGCGCATCGTCAGCAGCGGGGAGAGCCAGACCGCGACCTTGTAGCCGAAGGTCACGGGCAGGGCGTGTTGCAGATGCGTCCGCCCGGCCATCACGGTGTCGCGGTGCCGCCGTGCCATGGCGGCGAAGCCGGCGATGACGGCGTCGAGCTCCGCCTCGATCAGCGCCAGCGCGTCGCGCAGTTGCAGCACCACGGCGCTGTCCATGATGTCCTGCGTGGTCGCGCCCCAATGCGTCCAGCGCCCGGCCGCCGGCCCGGCGAGCGCCGAGAGCTGGTTGACCAGGCCGACCACGGGATAGCCGGTATTGCGCGTCGCCGCCGCCAGCGCCGGCAAGTCCAACCGGTCCGGATCGGCCGCCGCGGCGGTGATCGCCGTGGCGGCCTCGGCGGGGATGATGCCAAGCCGCGCCTGGGCGCGGGCGAGCGCGGCCTCGACCGCCAGCATATGGCCGAGCAAAGCGCGCTCACTGGCCACGGCGCGCATCGCATCGGTGCCGTAGAGCGCGCCGAAGACCGGGCTGTCGGCGGGGTTCACCGGCATCAGATGCGCTCGATCACCATGGCGATGCCCTGGCCGACGCCGATGCACATCGTGGTCAGCGCATAGCGGGCCTTGCGGTTCTCCAGCTCCTGCACCGCCGTCAGCACAAGACGGGCGCCGGACATGCCCAAGGGATGGCCCAGCGCGATGGCGCCGCCGTTCGGGTTCACGTGCTCGGCATCGTCGGGCAGGCCGAGATCGCGCGTCACCGCCAGCGCCTGCGCGGCGAAGGCCTCGTTCAGCTCGATCACGTCGATATCGGACAGCTTGAGACCGGCCTTGGCCAGCACGCGGCGCGTCGCCGGCGCGGGGCCGAAGCCCATGATGCGCGGTGCGACGCCGGCGCTGGCCACGGCCAGGATGCGGGCGCGCGGCGTCAAGCCTTGCGCGCGGGCGGCGGCCTCGCTGGCGATGATCAGCGCCGCCGCGCCGTCATTGACGCCAGAGGCATTGCCCGCGGTCACCGTGCCGCCTTCGCGGCGGAAGGGCGTTGGCAGCTTGGCCAGGGCTTCCAGCGTCGTCTCCGGGCGCGGATGCTCGTCCTGGGTCACGCGAACCGGCTCGCCCTTGCGGCGGGGGATGTCCACCGCGACGATTTCCTGCGCGAAGCGCCCCGCGGCCTGGGCGCGCCCGGCCCGCTGCTGCGAGCGCCAGGCGAAGGCATCCTGGTCGGCGCGGTTGATCTGGAAATCCTGCGCCACGTTCTCCGCCGTCTCCGGCATGGAATCGACGCCATGGCCTGACTTCATCTTCGGGTTCACGAAGCGCCAGCCGATGGTGGTGTCGAAGATCTCCGGCGCCCGGCCAAAAGCCTCGGTCTGCTTGCCCTGGACATAGGGCGCGCGGGTCATGCTCTCGACGCCGCCAGCCAGCATGAAATCGGCATCGCCCGCCTTGATTGCCCGCGCGGCGATGCCGACGGCATCCATGCCTGAGCCGCAGAGCCGGTTCACCGTGGACCCGCCGATGCTCTGCGGCAGCCCGGCCAGCAGCAGCGCCATGCGGGCGACGTTGCGATTATCTTCGCCGGCCTGGTTGGCGCAGCCGAAGATCACGTCCTCCACCGCGTCCCAGTCCACCTTCAGGTTGCGCGCCATCAGCGCCTGCAGCGGGACGGCACCGAGATCGTCGGCGCGGACTGTTGCGAGTGCGCCGGCATAGCGGCCGATCGGGGTCCGGACGGCATCGCAGATGAAGGCCTCGGCCATGACGGTTTCCTCGGTGTTTTTGCGCGGCCAGACTTGCCTGCCCCGAGGGGCGTGGTCAACGCCCGGCCAGTTCGGTGTAGGATGTCGGGAAGCGGAGGCACGGCCATGCAGATCGGGGTTTTCTATTTCCCTACGGATTACGGGATCGACCCGGGCGAGCTGGGCCGGGCGCTGGAGGAGCGGGGCTTCGAGAGCCTTTTCGTCTGCGAGCACACCCATATCCCCGCCAGCCGGCAGAGCCCCTTTCCGGGCGGCGGCGAGCTGCCGAAGCGCTACGCCCATACCTACGACCCCTTCGTGGCGCTGGCCTTCGCGGCTGCCACCACCACGCGGCTGAAGCTTGGCACCGGCGTGCTGCTGGTGCCGC
>CAITYE010000078.1 GCA_903896535.1 uncultured Paracraurococcus sp. | reverse complement strand
CTGTTCCCGCCATGCCGCCTCCCCCGCCCGGCGCCACGCCTTCAGGCGACGCGCAGGTTGCGATCAACCCGTGCCAGCTTTTCCTGCGCCTGGCCACGCGCTTCCAGGACCGTCTCGATATCGCGTGCGAGCAGCGGGCTGTGCGCAAGTTGGGTCTGCAACGGCACCACCGGGATGGCCAGCGCCCGCACTTCCGAAATGGCCTGGAGCCGCACACGGCTCGCCTCGTTCCTGAGCATGCCGCGCGTCGCGTAGAAATCGCCCGCGCCGAGCCGCTCTAGCGTCACCGTCTGGCTGCCCGTGCCATGGTTGACCACGACTTGGCCATCCAGGATCAACAGCGCCGCTGGCGCCTTGACCCCGGCCGCAAGCAACTGGTCGCCAGGGCGATAGAGGTGCACCTGCGATGCCTCGGCCAGTTCTTGCAAGGGGAGCCCGGGGCGAAGGAAGCCGCTGGCCGCGGCAAGCATCGCCAGGCGCGTCGCCACTTGCTCGGGTGCGTCCTGGCGTGGCGGGGTCCCCGTGGCGGCATCATAGGGGCTGAGCGAGATGCCGCGCCGTTGCGCCACGTACCAGAAGCGCGATAGCAGCTCGCTCCGCGCGCTGGCGGAGATCAACGGCGCGGACAGCGGCAGGGCGATCAGATAGCGCACCATGCCGGCTTCGATGCCGGTGACGAAGCAGTTGGCCGCCCCGGGTTCGGTCAGTTGCGGGATGTCGCGCGCGGCCTCCAGCAGCGCCGCCTTCACCTGCTCCGGCGGGTGTTGGACGGCGACATCGAGGGTCACCTCAAACACCCGGGGATTGCCCGCCGGGCCCACGATGCTCACGGTCTTGCCGTTCAGCTCGGCCGTCGGGGTCAGGATCTTCTCACCCTGCACGCGCAGCGTCACGACGCGCCAGTCGAGCTGTTCGACGCGCGCCAGACGATCGCCGAGCTTGATGACGTCGCCGATCGCGAAGGGCCGCAGGGAGGCGAGGAAGACGCCGCCCACGATGTTGCCGATGACGTTCTGCAGGGCGAGGCCGAGCACCACCGAGCCGACGCCGAGGGCGGCGACCAGCTTGCCGAGATCAGCATCCCAGACGCGGGAGATGACCACCGCCGCGCCGAGCGCGACCAGCGAGAGGCGCACCAGGTCGATCGCCAGCTTGGGCACCTTGGTGGCGATGGCGCCGAAGCTGTACAGCAGCAACTGCAAGCCGCTGAGCGCGGCATAAACCCCGACCAGCGCGAGGAGGGTGTCGGCCATCCGTAGCCAAAAGCTGTCATCCGGCAGGCCCGCCAGGTAGCGCAGCAGCGCCCACAGCGCGAGCGCGGGGATCGCCAGATTCTGTAACTGCCGGAGAAAGGCTGCAAGTTCAGGCTGCCGCTCGCGGCAAGCGCGGATCAGTTCGGCCAGCAGGAAGGTAATCAGCGGGACCCCGAAGATGATCGCCGCGGCGTAGCCCAGGTGCAGACCGTCCACGAAGAACATTACGCCGCCTCCGCCCTGCCGCTCGGCAGGGCCAGCGGCCGCTGCCAGGTGACGACAGGTGGCTGACCGACCACTTCCAGCGGCGGCATCGCCTGAAAATCGGTCACCTCGGGCACCAGATCATGCGTCGCCTGGGTGACGCGCACATGGCCGGGCAGGGTGTCGAAGACAATGCGTCGGGCGATCAGGAAGTTGGCCCCCCAGATGTCGTAGACGGTACGATGGCGGCCGACCAACCCCGCCTCGACCTCGCCCGAGGCGACGCTGGCGCGGATCGCCAGATCGTCCCGCCAGGCATTGCTGAGCCGCGCGAGGACGAGTGCCGCCTCGGCGCAGAACGCGAGCGCCCGGCGCGCATGGTCGAGCCGCGTGACCGAAAGACCGCAGGCGGCGGTATAGGTCTCACCCAGCGTCTTGATCTTCTCGACCCCGTGGCGAAGCGCCGCACCATCCAGCGCATCGATCACTTCGTTCAGCCGGGCCAACGTGCTGCCTTGCGTCTGGTCTTCCGCCAGCGTCTCCAGCCCGTCAATCGCGATGACGATGATAGACACGTTCTGCAAGGTCTCGCTGATCGCCGTCTCGCCCTGCCGAAGCCGCTCGGCGATCACTTCCGGGTAGACGTTGCGCAGCAGGTTCTCGTAGTCCTGTGTCTTATGCTCCAGTGCCGCCTGGCGCTCGGTCAGCCGGTCCGCCATGCGGTTGAACCCCTTGGCCACGGCACCGTATTCGTCACTGCCCGGGCTCTCGATCCGCGCCTTGTCTTCGCCGGCGGCAAGGCGTTCAGCGACCGCCATGATCCGCCGTAGCGGTGCGGTGAAGACGCCAGCCGCGGCCAAGGAGGCAAGGGTCAGCAACAGCACCGCGGAGGCGGCCACCACCAGCATGTCGCGGCGGAAGCGGTGCAAGGGTGCCAGCGCCTCGCTTTCCGCCTGGCGGGTGACCAGCGCCATACGAAGCCCACCGACGGTAACCGGCGCCCAGGCCGCCATTATCTGGGCGCCACCCGTGGCAGTTTCGATGCCAGAGCCGGTTTCGCCACGCAACGCCGCGCGCACCGGCGCGGTATCGATCTCGAACAACAGGATGGTACTTTTGTAGGCAGCCAGGCGTTTCAGTGTGTCGGCCGAAGCGCCGCTGCGCCGCTGCTGCTCGATAAAGGCTTCCGGGTCCTCGATGATCTCGCGTTTGTCGGAACGCATCAACTTATCTGCGCCGACCAGATACGTCTCTCCGGTTCGGCCAAGGCCGATCTTTTCCCACTGTCCGTCATTGGTCAGCAGGCTGTTCAGATCGGCGGTGCGCAGCTGCAGCAGCATCACCCCGGCCAGATCGCCCTGGCGTTGCAGCGGCAACGCCAGGAAGCTGTTGGGACGAAGCATATCAGCCGGATAGGGCGAGAAATCCTCGACCACGACAGCGCCCGCGTCGCTGCTCTGCAGCGCCCGCGCGAAGGCCCGCCCGGCGCCGGTCTGCGCCCCCAAGCCGGTCCGCAGATTGGTGCCGAGATCGATTTCCTTGGCCAGGGTATAAACAACAGTGCCCTGCTTCGGTTCGATCAGCATCACGTCTTCCAGATCGAAGCGGTCGGCCAGCGCGCGGATCGTCGGATGCAGCAGCCCGTGCAGCATGTCGTAATAGGTGCCGGTATTGGCGCGATCGAGCGTCTTGGGGTCCGCCTGATCCGGGTTGCGGACGATGTAATCGCGCTGCAACCGCAGGCCGGCGAAGCTGGTCGGCAGGTAGCTCGACAGTTTCGGCGTGCCGTCGGACAGGTTGGCGAGATCGGGCAGGATATTCTTCTGGTACCAGGCACCGACCTCGGCCGCGATCTTCTCAGCCTCGGCAGGTTCGTCCAGGTCGGCGAAGGCGGCGGAGAGTGTTGCGGCACCTTCGGTCATGACCGGCATCTCGGCCAGCGTGCGGGCGATGCGCGTCTGTTCGCCGAAGTATTGCTCGACCGAGCGCTGCTGCATGGCCCGCAACTGAGTCATCTGATCGAGCGCCCCCGCCGTCATGGTATGCCGGCCGTTGCGGTCGGCCAGCAGCCCGACCGCGGCGATGCAGGCCAGGCCGCTGGCGATCAGCATCAGCAGCATCTTTGAGCGGATCGACAAGCTTTGCATGACCGCTACGCCCTTTGCCCGACCGCGATGATCGCAACCATTTCCCAGCAATTCAGCCACGCGCGGGCCGCCTTGGCAATAACCCGCGGCGCGGCCTGCGGCGACCCGATTCAGATCGCGCGGAAGTAGTATTGTCCAAGCGTCTTGAAGTTGATCCGCACCAGGAAGAACGTGTTCCCGGCATATTGCACGCCTGCCGAATTCTCGGCGAAGCGCTTGAAGAACCGGCCCTCGATCGCGAAACACTCGTCGTCGTACAGCACGCTGGCCCAGATCACCGCCGGGCGCTCATTGACGATGCTGTACTTGCTGGCAAGCGTCGCGCTCCAGTGATCGCCGAGCTTGAGGGTGCCGCCGGCCGCGACCTCGTCGCGCTTCTGATAGGGGGTCAGGTAGGGCATCGGCGGGGTCCAGAGGTAGCCGCCGAAGATGCTGTTGCCCCCGCCCAGGCTGACCGTGCCGACCGTATCCGCCAGGGTGCGTTGCAGCGGCTGAGCGTTATCGGTGCGGATGCGCCCCACCACATCGAACCAGGAAACCGGCGCCACCCGCAGCCGCGCCACGTAATCGGATAGCCGGTTCTGCAGGCCGGAGCCCGGATAGGGGCTCTGGATCTGGTTATCCAGGCGATAGGATTGCCCGATCAGCCCATCGACCGCCCCGCCATTCGGAAAATCCCACACCGCGCGCATGGCGTAATCGGTCCGGCTGCCGCCCTCCAGCCGGTCGCGCCCGACATAGCGGCTGAGATTGAACAGGTTGGCGTCGGAGAACTCGAACACCACGCTGTCCTCATTCGGCACCTTGACCTGGGAGATCACCTGCGGGCCGGTCACCACCTGGATGTGCGGCTCAATCGTCTGGGTGCCCCATTCGCCCGCGCTGCGCACGAAGGGCATCCGCCAATCCCCGGCCAGGCGCATATTGCCGACCGGCTTGCCGCCATTGGCCTCCGGCAGGTTGATCGGCGCCAGCTGCTGGCCATTGGCATAATAGCCCAGCCCATCGCCCTGCATCTTCACCGTCCAGATGCCGCCGAGATCGTCGATCTCCGGGCGTTCCCAGCGCATCCGGGTGGCCAGCCGCTGGGTCTGCGTGCCTTCGGTCCGATAGATGCTGTACTGGCCGACATCCATGCTCAGCCAGCCGCCCAGCACCTTTTGCGCCGGCGCCCGCTCATAGAAAAGATAGGGCGCGACGAAGGGGATCTGGCTCTGGATGTCCGTCGCGCGCAGGCCCTGATAGGCGCGGCTGTCGATCACCGCATATTCCTCGGTCCCCCAGAACCCCTCGGCAAACAGCCGGCTGTTCAGGGTGCGGGCGTAGACGTAGCGATACGTCCGCAGATACAGCTCGTTGGACGCGACATTGGCATCGAACCCCACGCGCCAATTATCGTCGATGCTGAAGCGCCCCTTCAGGAAGAAGTGGCCGGACAGCTTCTCCGGCCCGCCCGGCCCGGTATTCTGCGCATTGGCGCTGAAATACCCGATCGAGGCGCTGCTGGTCACGGTGCCGCTGTTGAACATGCGCCGGTATTCGCCGCCGAGATTGGGCGCGACCTTGGTCGAGAAGATCGTCGTGATCAGCGCGTCCGAGGCGCCGTCGATCACCCAGTAATACGGCGTCTCGGTGAAGCCGCCCAGCAGCTTGGTGACGCCGAAGGTCGGGAACATGAAGCCGGACGCCCGCGGCGTGCTGGGGTCGGGGTGGGAGAAATAGGGTGTCCAGAAAATCGGCAGGCCGAACATCCTGATCGTCGCATCGCGGTAGGAGATGCGGAGCGCTTCCTTGTCCTGCGTTGCCCGCTTCGCCTCCACCTGCCACAGCGGCGCGCGCGTCGGGTCCTCGGCGCAGAGATCGCAGGCCGAATAGACCACCCGGCCGAATTCATTGACCACGCCATCGGTCCGCCGGACGCCGTTCGCCGCCAGTTTGCCATTGGCCGCGAGCAGCGCCCGCACGCCTTCCAGCACGCCGTCACGGAGGTTGTTCTTCAGCTCGACCGAATCGGCGAACATCACCTGCCCGTCCGCCTCGATCAGCTGGACATTGCCCCGGGCGATGGCAACGCCCGTGGTGCGGTCGTAGCTGAAGGTATCCGCCCGCAGCAGGCGTCCTTCCTGCCAGGCCTCGACCCGCCCACGGGCGGTGACGATGCCGCGTTCCTGGTCGTAATCCACCTCATCGGCAGTGAAAGTGACCGGCGCATCGGAAGGGCGCGGCAATTCGGCGCGCCGGCCGGCGGCGGGCGCGGTCGTCGGGGCCGCGGCGGCGGGCGCGGCAGCCGCAGCCTGGGCG
>CAITYE010000077.1 GCA_903896535.1 uncultured Paracraurococcus sp. | reverse complement strand
GGTCGACCCAGGCGCGGGTGAACTCGGCGCCGAGCAGGAAGATCTGCGCCGAATAGTAGATCCAAAGCAGCACCGCCATCAGCGACCCCGCCGCGCCATAGCCGCTGGCGATGCCGGTGGTGCCGATATACCAGCCGATCAACGATTTGCCGGCAGTGAACAGGAGCGCTGTCGCGGTGGCGCCGATCAGGACGTCGCGCCAACGCAGGCGCTGGTTGGGCAGCAGCTTATAGACCAGGGCAAACAGCAAGGTGGTGAGCAGGAAGGTGAGCCCGAAGGTCGCCTGCCGCAGCACGAGCGTGCTTTCCGGCACCCAATCCGCCGCCCAGCGCGCCAGGGCCGACAACACCGCGCTCATCAGCAGGGAGAACAGCAGGAAAACGCCGATCCCCAGCACGAAGACCACGTGCACCACCTTGTCGATCAGCAGTTGCAGCCAGGGCGCGCGGGCCGGGGGCGGGGCGCGCCAGATGGCGTTCAGCGCCGCCTGAACTTCGGCGAAGACACTGCTGGCCGAGACCAGCAGCACGCCGACCCCGAGCAGCGTGGCGAGGCGGCCGGCCTCGGCATCGGCGGCGCCGTCCACCAGGCCTTGCAGCACCCGCGCGCCGGTCTCGCCCAGCAGCCCCTGCAATTGTTGGGCGAGGGCGCCTTCGGCCGCCTGCTGGCCGAAGACCAGACCAGCGATCGCCAGCGCGATCACCAGGAGCGGCGCCACCGAGAAGAAAGAATAGAACGCGATCGCCGCGCCGCGGCTCATCGCCGAATCCTCGATGAAGCCCTCGATGGTTGCCCGCAGCAGGCCGAGGACCCGGCGCGGCATTCTCAGGGTGCGCCTTCGACCAAATGGCGTTCCTTCACCCGCAGCGCCCGTTCGTGATGTTCGGCGACTGCCGGGCGATGCGCGATGGAGACGATACTGGCCTGCGGCAGCTTCGTGCGCAGCGTCTCGTAGAACGCCCGCTCACCCTCCGGGTCGAGGCTGGCCGTTGCTTCATCGAGGAAAAGCCAGTCGGGCTGTACCAACAGGGCGCGGGCCAGCGCCACGCGCTGCTGCTCGCCGCCCGAGAGGCGCCGGTCCCAGCTCTCCTCCTCATCGAGCCGTGCGGCGAGATGGCCGAGCCCGGCATCGGTCAGGGCAGCCTGCAACCGTTCCTCCGGCACGCTCGCGGCATCGAGCGGGTAGCAGAGGGCGCGGCGCAGCGTGCCCAGCGGCAAATAGGCGCGTTGCGGCAGAAAGAGCACCCGCGCCCCTTCCGGCACGGCGATGCGCCCCTGGCCGAAGGGCCAGATGCCAGCGATGGCACGGAACAGGGTGGATTTGCCCGAGCCGGAGGCGCCGGCGACCAGAACCCGCTCGCCCGGGGCGATCCGGGCCATCGCGCCTTCGATCAGGACGCGGCCATCCGGCAGGGTTAGCGTGACATCCTCGATCCGCAGATCCGGCCCGGGCTGGCGTGTGGCCTGGACACCGTCGCCGTTCCGGGTGGCGGCGCGCGCAGCTGCGATCGCCGCCATGAAGCCGACCAGCCGCTGTACCGTGGCGCGCCAGCTGGTCAGTTCGCGGTAGTTGTCCACCACCCAGGACAGCGCGCCCTGCACCTCGCCAAAGGCATTGGCGGTCTGCGTCAGCCCGCCCAGCGGAATGGCGCCGCGGAAATAGGCCGGGCTGGCGACGACGATCGGGAAGACCGCCGCCACCTGGGCAAAGCCCGCGGTGAAGAATGTCAGGCGCTTGGTCGCCACCATGATCGACCACCAATTCTCGATCAGCCGCTGGAAGCGGGCGGCGAGC
>CAITYE010000076.1 GCA_903896535.1 uncultured Paracraurococcus sp. | reverse complement strand
CTTGGCGCCCCACGCTAACCCTTGCTTGAGGAGTTATGGGTATCCCTGAGCCCATCGGCCGGCCGGGACAGGACGTCTCGGGCCTTCCGGAGGGACAAGATGTCGATAACCGATCCCGGAGAACGCGACGGCCTGACCGGCGTCGCGACCATGGAAGCCCTGCTCGCCATCCTCGGTGCGGCGCTGGAACGGCGGACGCCGGAAGGGCCGCGCGTCGGGCTGATCTGCATTGATGTCGGTGGCATGGCGGCGGTGAACCGGGTGCTTGGCCTCGGGGTGGGCGATGCGGTGCTGCTGGGCGTCGCCGACCGGCTGCGGGAGGGGTTGCGCGGGAAGGACCCGGTCGGGCGCTGGGGAGGTGGCTTCGCGGTCTGCCTCGGCCAGGTCCTGCCCGCCAGCGCCATCGCCACGGCAGAGCGGCTGCGCCGGGAGATCGCGGCCAACCCGGTGCCCACACCGGCCGGGGCAGTGCCGATCATCGCCAGCCTTGGCCTCGCGATCGCGACGGCTGAAGAAGGCGTAGCCCAGTTGTTCCAGCGGGCCCGGCAGGCGGTAACAGCGGCCAAGGCAGCGGGTGGCGATCGGGTCATCCTTGCCGATTAGCGCATGCTGCGTTCACCTGCGTTCTCGCACCCTGCCCTATCTTTTGTTTGGTCGCGGGATGCAGCGCCTTCGGCGACTCCGCCTCAACGCATCCCGCTCTAGTACCATCGGCAGGCGGCCATGCCGCGTGCCCCCCCGGGGGAAACCGAAGGTTTTCGACCGGCGATTGAGGGCCGGAAAAGCCAATATCAGCGACCAAAGGATTTGACCGCCGATAGCAGACTGCCGTCGCTGCGGTCTTTTCCGAGCGGGCCGGGGCCCTGTAGGATGCAAGGGTGAATATCCTCGCCCCGCCGCGTGCCCGGCTGCCGATCGAAGTCGTCTTCGATCTGGTTTGCCCGTGGTGCTATCTGGGTATCCGCCGGCTGCGGCGGATGCTGGCCGCGCGGCCCGATATCGTCGCTGATCTGGTCTGGCGGCCCTTCCTGCTGAACCCCGACCTCGCGCCGCAAGGCGTCCCACGGCAGGACTACCTGGTGCGCAAATTCGGCGGCGAGGAACGGGCGCGCCGCCTGCACAGCACGATCAGCGACCTCGGACAGGCAGAGGGGTTGAACTTCCGCTTCGATCGCATCCGCCGGGTGCCGCATTCGCTGGATGCGCATCGGCTGGTGCGCTGGGCGGACCGGTTCGGCGCCGGCGATCCCATGGTCCAGGCATTGTTCGAAGGGTATTTCCTGGAAGGCGCGGATATCGGCGACCTTGCGGTGCTTGCCCAGCTCGCTGGGCGGGTCGGGTTGGAGGTCGGGGCGGCGCGGCGCTTCCTTGATTCCACCGGGGAGGCCGATGCCGTCTATGCCGAGAACCTGCGGGCGCATCGCTTGGGCATCAATGGCGTGCCTTGCTTCGTCTTCGCCGGGCGGCATGCGATCGGCGGCGCACAGGAGCCGGAGGTGCTGGAGCGGTTGATCGAGGTGGCGCTGGTGGCCGATTAGAGCGGGATGTGTTGAGGCAGAGTCGCCGACATCGCCGACCCCCACGATCACAAATTCTAGAGCAGGATGCGTTCGCATTCGCTCACGCATTCTGCACTAAGGCCGGCGGCACACGACTTTGACGCGGGCCGCATGCCCGTAGTGGCGCCGCGTCCCGAACCACGAAGCCTGCTCTAGAGCATGCTGCGTTCACATACGTTCACGCAGCCCGCTCTAGCATGTGTTGGACCGCGCGATTCAGCGCCTTCGGCGATTCCGCCTCAACGCATCGCGCTCTAGCAAATATGTTTTCTTGAGCAAGAAATCCGTTCGGGCGATTCCGCTTGAACGGGTTTCTTGCTCTACCCCACCGCCCCGCCACCGATGCGTGTGATCGCGATCACCGAAGGACGCGGCGGCTTGCCCGCATCGAAATCCGGCCAGCGGGTGGAGGGCTTATCGAAGCTCGACCCCTCCCCCGGGTGTTGGATCGAAAGAAACAGCGTGCCGTCATCGGGCGTGAAGCAAGGTCCGCAGACCTCGGCACCGAGCGGTGCCTGATAGAAAAGGCGCGTCAAAGCGCGGCCCTTGCCCAATGTATCGGCGGCATAGAGCCCATCAGCGATGCCGGCCGCATCATCAGCGCCATCGGTCGCGATCCAGATCCGCCCCTTGCTATCAAAGGCGCAGTTATCCGGGCAGGACAGCCAGCCTTCGCCGCTCGTTGCGCGGTGGTAGCGGGTACCGGCATCAATGCCGGGCCGGCCGGCCAGCAGGAAGATTTCCCAGCGCGCTTCGGTCGCGGCGTGATCGACCTCTCGCGTCCCAGCGCCGGGGGGGATGATCTCGATAACATGACCTTGGGTATTGCTGGGGCGCGGATTGGCCGGGTTCGTCTGGGTTGCGGCGCGGCTGCCATTGTTGGTTAGCATGGCATAGACCCGGCCGGTCGCGGGATTGACCTCGACATCCTCCGGCCGGTCCATCGGTGTCGCGCCGAGCAGATTGGCGGCGCGACGGCACTCGATCACCACGTCGCCCTGGCTGGCGAAGCCATTTTCGGACGTCAGCGGCCCCTCCCCCTGCACGAGCGGCAGCCAGGTCAAAGTCCCATCGGCATCGAAGCGAGCGACATAGAGCGTCCCTGCGTCCAGCAGGTCGCGGTTGGCGGCCGGATCAGCCGGGTTCCAAGACCGCGCGGTGACGAATTTATAGACGTATTCGAAGCGCTCATCGTCGCCCATGTAGAAAACGACGCGGCCATCCTTGCCGATCGCATGCGTGCATCCCTCGTGCTTCAGGCGGCCAAGCGCGGTGCGCTTCACCGGCATCGCCTCCGGGTCATAGGGGTCGTATTCCACCACCCAGCCGAAGCGGTTCGGCTCATTCGGCTCCTGGTCCAGGTCGAAGCGCGCCTCCACCCGGCGCCAGGCATAGAAAGGATCGGGGCCGATGCCGTAGCGCTTATAGGCCGCCGCCTGCGCGCCCGTGGTCGCCGCCTCGCCGCCAAAGTAGTTGTTAAAATTCTCCTCGCAGGTCAGCACCGTGCCCCAGGGCGTATTGCCGCCGGCGCAGTTGTTCAGCATCCCCAGCACCCGCTCGCCCGCCGGATCGGCGCTGGTCCGCATGCGCGCATGCCCAGCGGCAGGCCCGCTGATGCGCATCGGCGTATGGGCGGTGATGCGGCGGTTATACTTGCTGTCCACCGCCGGCACCCAACGCTCGCCCTCACGGCGGATTTCGACCACCGAGCCGCCATGGGCAGCCATCTCGACCCGCAGTTGCACGTCGCTCACGCGCTCGCGCGCCTGGCGCAGGGGCCCGAGGCCGGGAAACATCATCGCGGCCGTCGTGTATTCATGATTGACCGCGAGCAGCCCGTGGGTGCTGCTGCGGCTGCCGCGCGGCAGCGGGCGGAAATCGAGGAAGTCATTGTTGTAGCCGAATTGCAGCGCCTGGGCTTCCGGCGTCTGCGCCGTCGGGTCAAAGGCGGGTGCGCCGGCCAGTACCGGATCGCCCCAGCGCAACAGGGTCTGGATGCGGTGCCCCTCGGCCACCGCGTCGCGCGGGTTCAACTGATGGCGCAGTTCGGGGAATTGCAGCGTGGAGGGCCCGGCATCCGGCGGATTGCCGGTGCTATGCGCGGCTTCCGCAAGAGCAGCAGCCGGGGCCAGCCCGGCCACGAGCGCGCCGAGCAGTGCACCGCGGCGCGACAGCCGCGTCTCGATCAGCGCGCCGATCGGCGTGCCGGGGCTCGGGTTGCTGACCAGGGCATCGTCATGCGCGTCCAGGCTTTCATCGGTCATCACAGGTATCCTCGGGCAGTATTCTGATGCCGGGCATCCGTCCAAAGGACAAGCACCATCCGGTGACATCTCGTCACCGGTGTGGGCGTCTCATACCAGCGGTCAAATCCTTTGAGCGCTGGTATTGGCTTTTTCGGACTAGCACGCAGCCGGCAGTCTGCGGGATCACGGTGTGATCCCATAGACCGGAGATAAGGTGCTGGAGACTCATTCTTTTTGAAAGCAAGAGATCCGCTCAAGTGATTCCCTCTGAGCGGATCTTGCCCTAGGCTTTTCGCCAAACAGGAGCCGAAAGTCCATGCCTGAGACCGCCGCCGCCACTGGTCCACTCGCCGGCCTTCGGGTGCTCGACCTCACCGCCGTGGTGCTCGGCCCCTTCTGTACCCAAATGATGGGCGATTGGGGGGCGGAGATCATCAAGATCGAGACCCCGAGCGGTGACCTGGTGCGCAATTCCGGCCTTTTCCGCAATCGCGGCATGGCGTCGGTCTTCCTCGGCATCAATCGCAACAAGCGCAGCATCGCGCTGGACCTCAAGACGCCGGACGGGGCGGAGGTGCTGCGCCGGCTGATCCCGACCGCCGATGTGCTGGTGACGAACATCCGCCCGGCCGGCATGGCCCGGCTCGGCTTCGGGCCAGAGGAATGCCGCAAGCTGAACCCGCGGATGGTCTTCGCAGTGGCGACCGGCTTCGGCCAGGACGGGCCGCACCGCGCCCGCCCCGCCTTCGACGAGATCATCCAGGCGGCCTCCGGCCTCGCTGATGTGGTGGGCGAGGAGGCCGGCGCACCCGCCTTCGTGCCCTCCCTGGTCGCCGACAAGATCACCGGCATGGCGTTGCTCTCAGCCGTGCTGGCGGCGCTGCTGCAGCGCGAGCGCACCGGCCTCGCGCAGCTGGTCGAAGTGCCGATGCTGGAGACGCTGACCGCCTTCGTCGCGGTGGAGCACCAGGGCGGGCACGCCTTCGTCCCGCCGCTCGGCCCCACCGGCTACAAGCGGCTGCGCCACCGCAAGCCGGCGCGCACCAAGGATGGCTGGATGACCCTGCTCCCCTATACGGCAAAGCATTGGCGGGCCTTCTTCACCGCCGCCGGCCGGCCGGAATTGGGCGATGCGTTGCAGGTGGACGACCCGGTCGCGCGCAACCGCCGGATCGACGAGGTCTATGCCGCCTGCCGGGAGATCGCGGCCACCCGCACCACCGCCGAATGGCTGACGCTGTGCGAGGAGTTGGACATCCCCGCGACCGCCTTCGCCACACTGGACGATGTGGCCGCGCATCCCCACCTCGCCGCGGTCGGCATGTTCGAGGAGCACGAGCATCCGAGCGAGGGGCGCATCCGGATGACCCGCCCGCCCACCCGCTTCGCCGAAACCCCCGCCAATATCCGCCGGCCGGCACCGCGCCTTGGCGAACATACGGCGGAGATCCTGGGTGAGCTCGGCTACGCGCCGGCCGAGATCGCGGCATTGGCCGAGCGAGGCGTGGTGAAGCGGCAGGGCTGAGAAGGCGGCGGGGTCCCTGGCAGCGGCCAAACATCTAAAATATAAGATTTATCCGCAAATATTGTTTTCCATGCCCTGCACGCTGATATTGATGCTAATGAGTCTTCCCAAGGCATTTTCTGCTATGGCATATACTATCGTCCGCGCCACGAAGATCGAGCGATCAAGGGATACATTGCTGATGCGCGCTATCCGGCTAGGTTTGATCCCGGCTTTCCTCGTAGCCAGCTTGGCGGCGGGCGCGGCGCAGGCAGCGCTTACCATGCCAGAGCCCGAACTTCCCGCCGCGCCGACCGTTCGCATGGCGCCACCGCCCAGCTCTGAGACGGCCCTGCCGACCGAGCGGCCCATGCTGCCACTCTCCGAAGCCCTGCGCCCGACCCTGACCCAACCGGCCAGCGCAGCGCCGGAGGTCGAAACGCGCCTGCGCCTGCCGGCCGGGGGGGTCGCTGGGCTCGAGCTCGGCATCGGCCTCGTCAAGCCAATGACCTGGGAGGCCGAGGCGATGCGCACCCCAAGGCAGCGCAAGCCCTGGTCGGAGAAGGCTCTTGGTAAGCTCTCAAATCTTCCGAATGCTGGCTGGACGACGACGCTCTTTATAGAGCTTTGCCTTGCCTTGGTGGGCGGGCTGATCCTGCGCGCCTGGCGTCAGCGTGTGGAGTGGCGCGAGCGTGAATTCGAGCGGCATTTCGAGCCAATCTGATACGGGCGGACAAATCCTTTGACCGCGCTTAGAGCATGCTGCGTTCACATGCGTTCACGCAGCCCGCTCTTGCATTTGTTGGATCGCGCGATTCAGCGCCTTCGGCGATGCCGCCTCAACGCATCGCGCTCTAGCAGCCTTTTTTCAGCCCAGAGGCGCCGGACGGAAATCTCCGGTTTCCTGGGCTGCGCGGCAGCGGTCGCGGCGCTGGAATGAAAGGCGCCGATCAGCCGAAGGCGGCGCGGTCGAAGAAG
>CAITYE010000075.1 GCA_903896535.1 uncultured Paracraurococcus sp. | reverse complement strand
TCGCCATGCCGCACCACCGGCGCATGCGGCTCCTTGGAGATGATCTCGGGCAGGATCTCGTGGTCATCGGGGTTCTGGAAGCCGGAGCGCAGGCCGGCGAGCTGGCTGGCATCGGTGGAATAGGCGTCGCACCGCCCGTTCAGGTAGGAGGAGCGCACCTCCTCGTTCTGCTCAAAGACCACCGGGCGGTACTGTACCTTGTTGGCCCGCGCCCAGTCCGCGAGGTTGAGTTCGTTGGTCGAGCCGGAGGCGAGGCAGATCGAAGCGCCCTGCAACTCCAGCGCCGATTTCACGCCGAGCGACTTGCGCACCAGGAAGCCCTGGCCGTCATAGAAGTTGATCACCGTGAAGTTCAGCCCGTTCGCGGTGTCGCGGGTATGGGTCCAGGTGGTGGTACGGATCAGCACGTCGATCTGGCCGGATTGCAGCGCCGGCAGGCGCGCCTGGCTGGTCAGCGGCGCCCAGCGGATTTTTGCGGGATCGCCGAGCGTGGCGGCGGCCAGCGCCCGGCAGAGATCGGAATCGAGGCCGCGATACTCGCCCCGGCTATCGGGCAGGGAGAAGCCAGGCACGCCGGTGGAGGCGCCGCAGACCAGCACGTCACGCGCCTTCACCGCCGCCAGCGTCGGTCCGGCCGATTGCGGCTGGGCCTGCGCCCAGGCGAAGGCAGGCACAAGGGCCGCAAGGGCGGCAAGGACGCGCAGCATGAGGATCTCCCGGGCAAGGCGTCCCATCCTGCCCCGGCCCGCGGCCCGGGCGCCACCCCCTTGCCGAGCCCGCCGCCCCGGGGGAGGCTGGCGCCCCGCCGCGTGAGGATGACCGATGCCCGACCCCGCTCTCGACCTGCCCTTCGATGCCGATGCGATGCTCGCCGGCCTCAAGCCCTGGGTGGAATGCGAAAGCCCGACTTTCGACGCCGCGGCAGTCAACCGCATGATGCGCCTGGCGGCACGCGAACTCGCCCTGATGGGCGCGCGGGTGGAGACCATCCCCGGCCGCATGGGCTTCGGCGATTGCGTCCGCGCCAGCTTTCCGCACCCGAACCCGACCGCCCCGGGCATCCTGGTGATGGGTCACCTCGATACCGTCCATCCCTTGGGCACGCTCACCCACCTGCCGTGGAAGCGCGAGGGCAACCGCCAATACGGCCCGGGCGTCTACGACATGAAGGGCGGCAACTACATCTGCATCGAGGCGATCCGGCAATTGCTGAAAGCGGGCCTCGCCACCTCCCGCCCGGTCACGGTGCTGTTCACCTGCGATGAGGAGATCGGCAGCCCCTCGACGCGCGACCTGATCGAGGCGGAGGCGGCGCGCCACGCCGTGGTCCTGGTGCCCGAACCCGCCCGCCCGGATGGCGGCGTGGTGACCGGGCGCTACGCCATCGCCCGCTTCAACCTGCGGGCCACCGGCAAGCCCAGCCATGCCGGCGCGCGCCTCGCCGATGGCCGCAGCGCCATCCGCGAGATGTGCCGCCAGGTCGTGGCGATCGAGGCGCTGACCAATGACGATGTGACCTATTCCGTCGGCGTCATCGGCGGCGGCCAATGGGTGAACTGCGTGGCCACGCATTGCGACGCCGAGAGCCTGTCCATGGCCAAGCGCCAGGCCGATCTCGACGCGGCGGTGGAGACGATGCTGTCGCTCCGCCCCACCGGCAACGACGTGCAATTGTCGGTCACGCGCGGCGTGACCCGGCCGGTCTGGGAGCCTGACGCGAAAGTGATGGCGCTTTACGACACGGCGCGCGGCATCGCGCGGCGCATCGGCTTCGACATCAACCACCAGAGCGCGGGCGGCGGCTCGGACGGCAATTTCACCGGCGCCATGGGCATCACCACGCTCGATGGCCTGGGCGTGCAGGGTGCTGGCGGCCATACGCTGGAGGAGCATCTGCTGGTCGACAGCCTGATCCCGCGGGCCAAGCTGATGGCTGGGCTGTTGCAGGTGGTGTAGCCTCGCGGCCTCCTTATACGGGGCCCGGGATGACCAAGCTGCCGCTGCTGGAGCCCTTCCGCAAACCGCCGCCGGAGGGCGTCTTCGAGCTGGGCCTCTGCATGGCCGGGGCCATCTCCGCCGGCGCCTATACCGCCGGCGTGCTCGATTACCTGATCGAGGCGCTGGACGCCTTCGCCGCCGAGCGCACCACGCGGCAGGGCAAGGGTCACGCGCCGCTGCATGAGGTGCGGCTGCTGGCGCTCGGCGGCGCATCGGCGGGCGGCATCTGCAGCGCCATCGCCTCGATGTTCCTCGACAAGCGCTTCGCCCCGGTGCGCCCCGAAACGCTGGCGGCCGAACGGCGGGGCAACCCGCTCTGGCGCGCCTGGGTCGAGGCTATCGACATCCACCAATTGCTCGGCACGCGCGATGCGCGGCCGGGCCAGAAACTGGCCTCGCTGCTCGACTGCACGGTGTTGGAGGAGATCGTCGATACGCTGCTCGATGCCCGCCCGGCGATGCCGACGGCGCAGCGCCCCTGGCTGGCCGATCCGCTGCGCTCGATCCTGACCCTCTCGAACCTGCGCGGCGTGCCCTATGGGCTGCGGTTCGGCAACGAGAACGCCTTCCGGCTCTGGATGACCTCGCACGCCGATTACGTCCGCTACGCCGTACCGCTCGACAAGGATACCGGCGCCGCCCTGGGCGATCCGCGCAGCCAGGGCGAGACGCTGCTGCTGCGCGACCTGCCGCGCGGCGCGGCGCGCGACGGCTTCAAGGCCATCGTCCTCGGCACCAGCGCCTTCCCGCTGGCACTGGCGCCGCGGGTGCTGTCGCGCGATATCGCGGAGTACGAACTGCGCGCCGCCGAAACCGCGACCAGCGGGCTCCAGCACCTCGGCCATGGCGAGCCGCTGCCGAGCTGGACCGCGCTGACCCGGCCGGATTTCGCCCCGGACCACATGCCCGAGCCCTATCAGGCGCTCTGCGTCGATGGCGGGGCGATGAACAACCAGCCGCTCGAACTCGTGCGCCAGGCGCTGGCCGGCTGGGCCGGACAGAATCCGCGGGAGCCGAGCCGTGCGTCGCGCGCCACCATCCTGATCGAGCCCTTCGTGAACAAGGGCACGCTCGGGCCCGTGCAGGCCGGCGGGCTGCTCGATACGCTGCTGCCGCTGTTCAACGCCCTGGTCGCCAATTCGCGCTTCATGCCGGAGGATCTGGCGCTGGCCGCCGCCGAGAACATCGCCAGCCGCTACATGATCGCCCCCAGCCGCGGCAAGGGCTGGCGGGGCGAAGGCGCGATCGCCTCAGGCTATCTCGGCGGCTTCCTCGGCTTTTTCGACCAGGCTTACCGGGAGCACGATTTCTTCCTCGGCCGGCGCAACGCCCGGGCCTTCCTGCAATGGATCTTCCTGCTGCCCGAGGATAACGAGCTCTTTGCCGATAACCGCTGGCACGAGGCCGATAAGCGCAACTGGACGGTGGTCGATACCGAGAACCCGACCACCGGGCCCCGCATGTTGCCGATCCTCCCGCTCTGCGGCGAACTCCGTACGCGGGAGGAGCCGCTCCCGGTCTGGCCCGCTGGCGCCTTCGCCCCGGACAGCATCCGGGGTGCCCTGAAGGGCCGCGCGCAGCTCGCCCTGCCGGACCTGCGGCGCTCGTTGATCGAGGCGCTGCCCGGCACCACCCGCTGGGCCGGGCTGGTCGACCGCGTTATCTCCCTGGCCGATCCCATCCTCACGCAGCGGGTCGTCGATGCCGCCATGAAGAAGATCGCCGCCGAGGTCGCCGTGCTCGACAGCCACCGCGGTGTCTGAGCCGGGCCGCTGGGCGCAGCGCGCATGATCCTCGCACTCCAGGGACTGCCGCTGGTCCTGCTGCTGCTCCTACTCGGCACGGGTCGCGCCACGCCGGTCGGCGCCTGCTTGATAGCCCTGGCCGCGGCGCTGCCGGCGGCCTGGGTCTCGCTGCCAGCGGGCGGCGATCTGCCTGGCCTGCTGGCGCGGGAGCTGCCGCGCGGCCTGTTCCTCGCTTTGCCGCCCATCGGCGTGGTCGCCGGCGGGCTGCTGTTCCATGCGGCACTGGCCGCGCCTGCCGGAGGGCCGCAACGCCCCGCGACGCCCGCCCGGGTCTTTGCGCTGGCCCTGCCGCTGGGCGTCTTCCTGGAAAGCGTCACCGGCTTCGCGGTGGGGGCGGTCTTCGCGCTGGCCTCGCTGCGCGGCATGGGCATCCGTGGTCCCGTGGCCGGCGCGCTTGCGCTCCAGGCCCTGGTGATGGTGCCCTGGGGCGGGCTCGGGCCGGGCACCGCGCTGGGGGCGGCCCTGGCGCAGCAGCCGGGGGATGCGATCTCGGCCCTCGCCGCCATGCCGAGCGCCGCCTGGCTGGTGCTGCTGGCACCGCTGCTCTGGTCGCTCTCGGCCCGCGCCGGGGTCCCGGTGCCGGGGCGGGAGAAAGCCGTGCAGGTGGCGCTGCTGGGGCTGCTCGCGGCGCTGCTCGTGCTGGCGA
>CAITYE010000074.1 GCA_903896535.1 uncultured Paracraurococcus sp. | reverse complement strand
GCGCCGCGCGCGGCAAGCGCCACCGCTTCGATATAGGTGGCGTTGATGGCGCCGGCGGCGAGGCGCTCATCTTCCAGGAAATTGCCCTCGACGACGCGTTCCACCGTGACCAGGGCGCGGGCCGAGGCGTGCGCGATGGTCGCGCATTCCCGCCGCCGGCCCAGCCAGATATTGCCGGCGCTGTCGGCCATGGCGGCGTGCAGGATCACCACATCCGGCGACAGCGCCGGCAGCAGCACGATGGGATCGCCACCCTCGGCGAAGGGGTTGTCCACCACCCGCCAATCCGGCCGATTGGCCAGGATGTCGCTGCCGATCAGCCCGCGGAGCGGCATGAAGGGCACGCCCTTTTCCGCCGCCTGCAGCATGGTGTGGATGGCCGGGCAGGTGGCGTCGCGCACCACGATGCTGCCGGTCCGCACGGCGGCGGAGAAGCGCGGCGCGAAGCCAGCCTCGCCCAGCGAGACGGCGCTGGTCTGGACTTCCGCCACGCAGCCGGCGCCGATCAGGATATCGGTCGCAAAGCCCGAGACCGGCACACCGAGCAGCCGTAGCCCACGGGCACCGCGGCGGATCAGCGCCTTGGCCAAGGCGACGGAGGGCAGCGAGTTGTCCGGCGGAATCGCCACCAGCGCGCCGTCGGGCACGCTCGCGGCCATCGCTTCCAGGCTGCTCAGCTTCATGGGCGGGACCTCCCAAACGTTGGCGCAGACTAGGCCCAGCACCGGGCCGGGCGGAAGGGGTTGCGCCCGGCGGGCTGGGGCAGGAAGGCTCCACGCATGGAGTTGACCGGCCCCCGGCTGCGCCTGCGCCCCTGGCGCGAGGCGGATCGCGCGCCCTTCGCCGCGCTGAACGCCGACCCTGGCGTGATGCGGTACTTCGCCGCACCGCTCAACCGCGCCGAGAGCGATGCCTTCCTTGATCGGCTACAGGCGCGCATCGCCGCTGAGGGCTGGGGTTTCTGGTGCGTGGAACGGTACGCGCAGCCCGGCTGCATCGGCATGGTCGGGCTGCAGCCGATCCCCTGGGACGCGCCCTTTACCCCCGCGGTCGAGATCGGCTGGCGCATCGCCACCGCCGCGCAGCGCCAGGGCTATGCTGCGGAAGCGGCGCAGCTGGCCCTGGCAGCCGGCTTCGGGCCGCTGGGGCTGGCGGCGATCCTCGCCTTCACCGTGCCGGCCAATGCGCCGTCCTGGCGGCTGATGGAGAAGCTGGGCATGACGCCGGCCGGCCACTTCGCGCATCCGCGCCTGCCGGCCGGGCATCCGCTCAGCGTGCATGCGCTCTATCGGCTGCAACGCGCGGATTGGCTTCGCGGCGCGGGCGCGGCCGGGTAGCCTCGGCGCCAGGGGGCTGCTGGGGCGATGGCCGGCGCCGCCGCCCAGACCCTTGCGAGCCTGCCGAAACAGCCTATTTGGTCGGGCGACCGTCCGTGGCTTGCCTCGGGGCCGGCGCGTGGTAGTTTGTTATCCAAACCAAAGGGGGGACGCCGATGCCAGCTGCAGAACTCGGGACCATTGCGCCGGCGCGTCCGGCCATCTCGCCGGCTGATCCCGTCAGCTATGCCCGCAGCCTGATCCCGCTGCTGGATGCCAGTAGCGAGGCGCATGAGCGGGCCCGGGAACTCTGCCCGGAGGTCCTGGCTGCCTTGCATGGCCGAGACATGTTCCGCTTGCTGCTGCCGAAGCGGATCGGCGGCGGCGACCATTCTCTGCTCGAATTCTCTCAGATCTGCGAGGCGCTGGCGATCGGCGATCCCAGCACCGCTTGGTGCATAAACCAGGGCAATGTCTCCGCCCTGACCGCCTCCACCTATCTGGCGCCGGACGTGGCCGGGCAGCTTTTCGGCGATCGCTATTCGGCGCTGGCCTGGGGTGCGCGGCATGGCAAGACCTTCGCGATCAAGGCCCCCGGCGGCTACCGCGTATCAGGCCGCTGGGATTTCGCCTCCGGCAGCCGGCACGCGACGATGCTCGGCGCGCATCTGCCGGTGGCCGAGGCCGACGGCACGCCGGCCAAGGACGAACACGGGCGCGGCTATGACGTGACGGTGCTGTTCCCGAAGGAAGCGGCGCGGGTCCTCGGCGATTGGAGCTCGATGGGGCTGCGCGGGACCGGCAGCGACACTTATGAGCTGCACGATCTTTTCGTGCCGGCTGGCCATGCCTGCATGCGCGACCGCTTCGAGCTGCGCCAGGACCTGCGCCCGATCACCGCCATCACCTCCCACCTGTGTTACGCGATCGGCTTTTCCAGCACCGCGCTGGGCACGGCGCAGGGGATGCTGAACCGCTACGTGACGCTGGCCCAGGGCAAGCAGGCCCGCGCCGGCGCCCAGCCGATGGCGGAGAACGACGCCGTGCAGCGCGAGATCGCCGAGCACACCGCGACGCTGCGGGCCATGCGCGCCTATCTGCATGGCACGATCCGCGACGTGATCGCCGAGACCGAGGCGACCGGCTCGCTCGTCATGGACTCGCGCATGGCGCTGCGGCTGGCGACCACGCATGTGATGCGGCAGGTGACGGAGGTCTCGGTCGCCTGCTACCGCGGCGCCGGCACCACGGCGGTGCTGGAAGCCAATCCGTTCGAGCGGCGCTTCCGCGATGCGCTCTGCATCAGCCAGCACCTGCAGGCGACGCCCTGGCACCTGGAGATGGTGGGACGGCACCTGCTGGGCGTGGAGCAGAAGCCCAACTTCGTCTGACGCGCGCCCACCCGTCGCCTTGGCGCGGCGGGTCTTGGCGCATCGATGGCTTCAGAGCGCGATGCGTTGACGCGGCATCGCCGAAGCCGCCTGAAAGCGCGGCCCAGAAAAAGCTGCAGCAGACTGCGTGAACGCATGTGAACGCAGCATGCCCTGGCAGGCGCATCCCGGCGATGCGCTGGGCGTGGCCGCGCCTGCCCGCGGGTGCGGGTCATGGCCGCAAGGTGATGTTTCATCCACCTCCCACCTTGCCGTCTTGTCGATACCCACCTCCTCTGTCATGCAAATGCGAGTAACTTGCAATTGCGATGGGCCATGCAGAAACGAGCCCTTCTCCTCTCGTCCCTTCTCGGCATCGCCTTGCCGGCCGGGCTGCTCGCCACGGGGCGGCGATCGGCCCAGGCGGCCGCGCGGCTGGCGGAACCGCCACCGGACATGCCGATCTGCCGCGCCTCGGCCGAGGGCGGGCGGTCCGGCGATCCCGATTTCGACTATCTGGAGCGGCTGGGCCTGCTGGAGGGCCATCTGCTGATCGGCCGTCGCTTGCTGGAGGCCGGCCAGTCCCGGCTGGCGACCCCGCATTTCGGCCACCCCATCCGCGAGCTGTACACCTGGCTGGAGCCGCGCCTGGCGCAGCGCGGCGCACCGCAATTCGAGCGCGAGCTGGAGGCGATGGAGCGCTTCGCCGAAGCCGGCGGCAGCGGCACCGGTGGCGCCTTCGCCGCCGCCTGGGACGCGCTGCAGCCGAAGCTTGCCGCCGCGCAGCGGGCCTTGCCGCCGCAGCGCCGCGCCAGCCCGCGCTTCATGCTCGAGCACGTGGCGATGATGGTCTACGACGTCGCCTCCGACTACGGCGAGAGCATCGAGCGCGGCCGCATCGTCAACATCGTCGAATACCACGACAGCATGGGCTTCCTGACCTATGCCGCCGGCGTCGCGACCGCGCAGCGCCAGGGCGCCGCCCCGGAGGCCTGGGCGGAGGCGGCGGCGGTGATCGAGGAGCTGCAGAGGACCGTCTACCCCGATCTCATGCCGGGCTCGCGGCCCGCGCAGTCCATCAGCTCCGTCCGCGCCCGCTACGATCGCATCCGCGCGATCGCCGCCCGCGCCGCGGCCTGAGCCGTGCCTGGACTGCGGCGGCTTGTCGCGGCGCTGCTGGCGGGGCTGTTGGCGACGGCGCCGGCCGCCCGGGCGCAGTTCCGCAATGTCGGGCCCGGGGTCGCCGACCGCAGCGGTACGACAACGCGGGGCGGCGGCGATGACTGGATCTTCGGCGGTGAGGTCCAGACGACGGTCGAGGCCGATTACAACGGCCGCCAAGGTTCGACCGCCGCCACGGGCAATCTCTTTACCCAGAGCCTGCTCGCCGCCTATCTGCTGGCCCCCGCCGGCTTCGTCGTGAACGGCGTGTTCCGGCTGGAACAGCCGCAGGACCGAATACCGGCCGGCACGGGCAGCGTCTTCCGTGACCAAGCGGCCTGGATCGATGAGCTGAACCTGCAATGGTCGACCCGCTCGCTCGATCTCTTCGGCGGCAAGATCCATCCGCGCTTCGGCAGCGCCTGGGACCGCGGTCCCGGCCTCTACGGCACGGATTTCGGGCGGGAATACGAGCTCTCGGAGAAGCTCGGCGTCGGCGCCCGGCTGTGGCTTTCGGATCTCGGCAACCTCGGCCGTATCATCGGCACGCACAATCTTCAGGTGGAATTCATCCGGGCCGATCGTAGCCCGCTTTCCTATTCCGCCTTCACGCCGCGCTGGGCGCAGCAGACGACCGCGATCGATCCGACGACCGGCGAGGTGGTGACCCCGGCGACGCGCTACCGCTGGCGGAACGGCCTCTTCAGCGGCCAGCCGGACAATACCGCTTTCGCCGGCGGCGCCGTCGCCTCGCTCGCCGGCTTCGGCATCCCAATGCCGCGGGGGCAGGCGGGCTACACCCTGTCCTACTCGCAGCGGCTGCCCGGCCTTGACGCGGTGCAAGCGGGCGTGCCCGCGACCGAGCGGGCCTATACCGCCGGTGCCTTCTGGACCCTGCCGCTGCCGCAGCGTGTCACCGCCGCGCCCTTCGCCGAATACGCCCGGCAATACGGCAATGCCGGCGGCTTCGCCGGCAATGTCTCGGACTGGCTGACCGCCGGCCTCGACCTGCGCCGTGCGCCCTGGACCTTCTCCTACGCCTTTCTGCAGAACGGCAACCTCAATGCGCAGGAGCCGCAGCGCGCGACGCGCGTCCAGCAGACGGCGAGCGTCACCTACGATCTCTATTTTCTTGCCCCCTTGCCCATCCTGCGGCCGCTCGCGCTCACGCTGGGATGGCGGGCGCTGCGCGAGGGCGGCACGACCCAACAAGGCTTCGGAGGCTTGCTGGCATGGTCCTGGAAATTCTGACGCGCGCAGCGCGCCTGCTGCCGCTGCTGTTTTGCGCCGCGGCGGCGGATTTGCCGCCGGGCAGCCGCATCGACCCGACGGCCGAGCGTTTCCCCGAACAGCGCCTGCGCAGCGAGATCGCCGGCGGCCGGCAGAGCTATCTCGTCGCGCTCGGCAATACCGCCTTCTCCTCGCCCCTGCTGTTCGGGGAGCCCGCGCGCAGCGCCGGCCTCTCCTGCAATTCCTGCCATGTGAACGGCCACAACAACCGGGAGTTTCACATCCCCGGCCATTCCGCCCGGCCGGGCGGTCTTGATCCCGCCGGGCCGCTGTTCAACCGGGCGGCCGATGACGGCGTCTTCGCGCATGTGGATATTCCAAGCCTGCGCGGCATCCGTTTCCTCGCGCCCTATGGTCGCGACGGGCGCATCGCCTCGCTGCGCGAATTCGCCCGGCATGTGATCGTTGTGGAATTCGCCGGGCCGGAGCCCACGCCGGAGATCCTCGATGCCCTCGTCGCCTACATGAACGAGTTCGAGTTCCTGCCCAATCCCCGGCTGGCCGGGGACGGCGCGCTGACCGGACCGAAGAGCCCGGCCGAAGCCGCCGGCGAGCCGGTCTTCGCCGCCCGCTGCGCCGGCTGCCATGTCCCGGGCACCGCCTTCAGCGATGGCCGGGCGCATGATGTCGGCAGCGACGGGCGCTTCCGCACGCCGACGCTGCTGAACATCGCGGAAAGCGCCCCCTACGGCCATGACGGGCGCTGGGCCGATCTCGCCGCTGCCGTCGAGGGCCACGCGCCGCTGCCAGCGCCGGACCGCGACGCGCTGCTCGCCTATCTGGAGGCGATCGGCGGTGTCGAGGAACCGTCGGGACCGGCGACCTTCCGGGGGGAGATGGCCGAACTCGCCACCTATGTCGGCCTGCTGGACGAGACGCTCCGCCGGCAGGACGTGCCGACGACCCGCTTCGTCGTCGGCACCGTGCAGGCGGAGCTGCGGCGGGTGCGGCGGGCCTTCCCCGATGGCGACGCGGCGCGGCTGGCGGCGCGGCCCGACCGCCGCAAGCGCCTGCCGCTCGATTACGCCGCGCTGGAAGCGGGGCTGGAGGCAGTGGCGCTGCGGGCCGAGGCGGGGGAGGCTGCGTCGGCGCAGGTTGCTCTCGACGCCTATCACGACCTCGCGGAGCGGATGGTCGCGAACTACCCCCGCCCGGGCCGCTGAGGCGCGTCCTGCTTCAGCCCAGAACCCGCACCAGCAGTTCCGCCGAGCGGCCATTGGCGATGGCCGCCGCCCGCGCGTCCCAGGCATTTCCGCCCATGCGGGCGAAGGCGTGATCCGCATTGGGGTAGATATGCACGGCGCAATGCGGGTTGCCCTTCAGCCCGTCGCTGATCTGCTGCTGCGCCGCGGGGGGGACGTATTTGTCGAGGGCGGCGATATGCACCAGGGTCGGCGCCTTGATCCGCGAGGCATCGCCAAGCAGGCCTTCGAGGCCGACGCCGTAATAGCTGATATGCGCCTCCGCATCCGTCCGCGACGCCGCCATGAAAACCAGCCGGCCTCCCAGGCAGAAGCCCATGGTCGCAACCTTGCCATTGCTGCCAGGCATCTTGCGGGCATGGTCGATGCAGGTCTGGATGTCCTCGATCGCCTGGTCCTGGTTCATGCCCTGCATCAGCGCGAAGGCCTTGTCCCACTGTGCCTGGCCGGCGTCGGGGTCGAGCTGTACGCCCTTTTCCTGCCGCCAGAAAAGATCGGGGCTGAGGGCGATGAAGCCCATCTCCGCCACCCAGTCCGCCAGTGCCCGCATGCTGCGGTTCACGCCGAAGATTTCCTGGATCATGATCACTGCGCCGGTCGGCGTGGTCTTCGGCAGCGCGACATAGGCGCCGAAGCGGCCAGATCCGTCGGCGGCGGCGAGTTCGATCTCGGGCATGGCGGGGTCCTCCTGCTGGGGTGGGGGACGCTATCGCGAAGCCGCATCCGCCGCCATGCCCCCCTGATGCGCCGCCCGGCCGGTTACCAAGCCGCGCCGGTGTGCTTTAATCGGCTTGAAAAAGGATGCTTCGATGACCGTCTCCCGCCAGGATTTTCGCGATGCCATGGCCCGGCTCGGGGCTGCGGTGAACATCATCACCACCGGCGGTTCGGCCGGGCGCGGCGGCTTCACTGCCAGCGCCGTTTGCAGCGTAACTGACGAGCCGCCAACGTTGCTGGTCTGCATGAACCGCAACGCCACCGCCGCCGCCGCGCTGAGGGCCAATGGCACGGTCTGCGTGAACGTGGTCGCCGCCGGCCAGCAGGACGCCGCCATGGTCTTCGCCGGCGTCACCAAGTGCAGCATGGAGGAGCGCTTCGACGCTGGGACCTGGACCACCCATGCGACCGGCGCGCCGGTGCTGGACGGCGCGGTGACCAGCTTCGATTGCAAGGTGACCGAGATCATCGAGAAGGGCACCCATCTCGTTGTCTTCGCGGAGGTGCAGGGCATCCGCCACGGCCATGACGATGAGCATGGGCTGATCTATTACGGCCGCGATTATCACCCGGTGGGCAAGCGGCGGGGCTGAGGCCCTACCATTCCCCTAGAAAAACGCCCGCCTTCTTGTGGCTGTCGGTGCGCTGCTCCGCCTCCTCCCACGTGATGGTGGTGCGTGATTTCAGGCGGGTGAACCAGCCGAGCAGCCGGTGCCGCATGGCATCGCGCACCCCGACCAGGGTGCCGTCGGCGCCGAGATCGTGGAACTCCTGCGGGTCCTGCTGCAGGTCAAAGAGCTGTGGCCGGTAGCCGCCGGTCCAGTGGACGTATTTCCAGCGCGCGGTCCGCACCATCCAGGCCATGTGCTGCCCGGTGGGGTGGCCAAGCCGGCGGCGGGCACCGCGAAAGGTCCAGTCCAGCTCGCTGAAGGCGGCCTCGCGCCAATCCTCCACGGCCTCGCCGCGCGCCAGCGGCAGCAGGGAGCGGCCTTCGACCACATGCCGCGCCGGATCGGCTCCCAGGGCCTCCAGGATGGTCGGCACGCAGTCGATCGCCTCGACCAGCCGCGGATCGGTGGTCCCGCGGGTCGCATCCGCGGCCGCCGTTGGGTCGTAAAGCAGGCAGGGCACGCGCTGCACGCAGTCGTGGAACAGCTCCTTCTCGCCCAGCCAGTGATCGCCGAGATAATCGCCGTGATCGGCGGTGAAGATCACCAGCGTGTCGCGCCAGCGGCCGAGCCGCTCCATCTCCTCCCAAACCCGGCCAAGATGGTCGTCCACCTGGGTGATCAGGCCCTGATAGGTCGGCCGGACGGTGGCGATGGTCTCGTCGCGCTGGAAGTTCACCGCGACCTCCTCGTCCTGCCAGGCGCGGAACATGGGATGCGCGGCCGCGCTCCGCTCCTCCGGATGGCGCTGCACGGGCAGGCATTGCTCGGGCGTGTACATCGCGTGGTAGGGCGCCGGCGCGATATAGGGCCAATGCGGCTTCACATAGGAGAGATGCAGCACCCAGGGTGCATCGCCCTGGGCGCGCAGGAAATCGATGGCGCGGTCGGTGGTATAGGCGGTCTCGCTATGCGCTTCCTTGACGCGCGCCGGCAGCCGCGCGTTGCGCATCTGCCAGCCTGAGCGCGGGCCGTCCGGCCCATCCACCGCGATCACCCAATCGGTCCAGGGGTCGCGGCTGTTGTAGCCCTGCGCGCGCAGCCAATCGGCATAGGCGCTGTCGGGGTCGCCGTGGTGGCCATCATGCCGGTCCACCAGCTCGAACCAGCCTTCCCGCAGCAGCGCGGCAAGGTCGTTCTGGCCATCGAGGGCGAGGCGGCGCATGCCGCGGGCATCGGGCAGCACATGCGTCTTGCCGCAGAGCACGAGGCGGCGCCCGGCCTCCCGCAGCAGATAGCCCAGCGTCACCTCCCCCACCGAAAGCGGCACGCGGTTATGCGTGGCGCCGTGCGAGGAGACGTAGCGGCCGGTGTAGAAGGACATGCGGGACGGGCCGCAGATGCCCGATTGCACGAAGGTGTTGGGGAAGCGCAGGCCGCGCCGGGCCAGCGCATCGATATTGGGCGTACGCAGCCAGGGGTGGCCGGCGCAGCCCAGATGGTCCCAGCGCAGCTGGTCGCACATGACGAAAAGCACGTTGCGGATGGCCATGCCGCTCCTCCCCGGAATTGCGGAAGGCCCCGGCGTCGCCGCCGAGGCCTTCCCATTGCGTCAGCCGTTGCCGGCCTTGGCGAAGCTCAGAGCGCCGTTTCCACGCTGGCGGAAACGAGGATCCAGGCTGCAGGCGGGGCAGGCGGCATAGAGCAATGAGACACTGGATCACCTCCTTTCGGTTGGTTGCGGATCCCGGAGTCTCGCGCGAAATGCCGGCCGGCCGCAAGCCTTTTAGATCTGGCTGTAGTTGCCGGCCTTCCAGACATAGAAGACGTAGTCCGGTACGGTGACGTCGCCCTTCTTGTCGAAGCCGATCGGGCCGAGCACGGTCTGCCAGGGGCCATGCGCCTTGAGCTCGGCGGCGACCTTCTTCGGGTCGGTGCTTTTGATTTTGGTCGCCGCCGCCGCCCAGATCTGGAAGGCGGCATAGGTGTAGAGAACATAGCCCTCGGGATCGACGTTCTTCGCCTTGAAGCGGGCGACGAGCTCCTTCGCCTGCGGCCGGTTGCGCGGGTCGGCGCTGAAGGTCATCAGCGTGCCCTCGCCGGCGGCGCCGGAGATCTGCCAGAAATCCTTGGTCACCAGCGCATCGCCGCCGACCAGGGTTACCGCCATTCCCTGTTCCTTGGCCTGGCGCAGGATCAGCCCGGCTTCGGTGTAGTAGCCGCCGAGATAGATCACCTGGATGCCGGCCCCCTTCAGACGGGAGACGACGGCGTTGTAGTCCTTCTCGCCCGCAGTATAGGCGGAATAGAGCGTCTCGGTGACGCCGGCCTTGTTCAGCGCCTTCTTGGTCTCGTCGGCGAGGCCTTTGCCATAGGCCGAGTTGTCGTGGAGGATGGCGATCTTCTGGCCCTTGAACTGCTTGGCCAGATAGGCGCCGGCGATGGCGCCCTGCTGGTCATCGCGGCCGCAGACGCGGAAAGTGTTCCAGCTGCCCTCATCGGTGAATTTCGGGTTGGTGGAGGCGGGGCTCATCTGCAGCACGCCTTCCTCCGCATAGACCTTGCTGGCGGGGATCGAGCTGCCGGAGCAGTAGTGGCCGGCGACGAAGACCGTCTTGCGCCCGGCGATCTGGTTCGCGACCGAGACGGCCTGGCGGGGATCGCAGGCATCGTCAGCCACGTCGAGGACGAGCTTCTTGCCCAGCACGCCGCCCTTGGCGTTCAAATCCTCGATCGCCTGCATGGCGCCGATCTTCATCTGGTCGCCGGCGGCGGCATTGCTGCTGGTCATCGGCCCGGCGCAGGCGACGCGGATGGTATCCCCGGCCTGGGCCAGTGCCTCGGCCTGGGTGAGCACGATCGGCAGGGCGATTCCGGCCTGCAACACGCTTCTGCGATTCAGCATCCCTGTCTCTCCTCGGTATAGGGCGCCGGCGAAGATCGCCGGCCTGGGCACAACGCTACCGGATTGGCGGTCGGCTTGTCAGCCATGACCGCCACCCAGATAGGCCTCGCGGATTTCCGGCCGGGCCAGCAGCTCCCGCCCGGTCCCGGCCATGGCGATCCGGCCATTGACCAGCACATAGCCACGATGGGCGAGGCGCAGCGCCTGATAGGCGTTCTGCTCCACCAGCAGGACACTCAGCCCGGTTTCGGCGTTCAGGCGGTGGATGGCGTCGAAGATCTGCTTCACGATCAGCGGGGCGAGGCCGAGCGAGGGCTCGTCGAGCAATAGCAGGCGGGGTGCCGACATCAGCGCCCGGCCGATCGCCAGCATCTGCTGTTCGCCGCCGGAAAGCGTGCCGCCGCGCTGCGCCAGCCTTTCCTGGAGGCGCGGAAAGAGGGCAAAGATCTGCGCGAGGCGCGCCTCCGTCGCTGGCTGTCCCAGCGCTTCCGCGCCCATGATCAGATTCTCGGCGACGGTCATGCGCGGGAAAATGCGCCGCCCCTCCGGCGCCTGGGCGATGCCCCGGCGCATGATCCGGTGCGTCGCCTCCCCCGCGATATCCTCGCCCGCGAAGCGGATGCGGCCCTGGCGCGGCTGCGGATCGCCGCAGATCGACATCAGTAGGGTTGATTTGCCGGCGCCGTTGGCGCCGATCAGGGTGACGATCTCCCCTTGGCCGACCGTCAGCGAGACATCGCTCAAAGCATGTACCGCGCCGTAGCCCGCCGAGAGGCCTTCGATCTCGAGCAGCGGCGCGGTCATGCCGCGGCCCCTGCCGCGCTTTCCTCGTCATCCGCCTCGCCGAGATAGGCGGCGATCACCCGCGGGTCCGCCCGCACAGCCGCCGGCGTGCCAATGGCGATCATGCTGCCGTGGTCGAGGACGACGACGCGGTCGCTGATCCGCATCACCACATGCATGTCGTGTTCGATCAGCAGGATCGCCGTGCCGGCCGCCAGGATACGCCGCAGCAGATCCGCCAGGGCTTCGGATTCGCGCGGATTAAGCCCGGCGGCCGGCTCGTCCAGGCAGAGCAGCTGCGGGTCCGTGCACATGGCGCGGGCGATTTCGAGCCGACGCTGCTGGCCATAGGGCAGCGCCCCGGCGGGATCATCGGCCCGGTCCAGCAGGTCGGTCGCCGCCAGCCAATGCCGGGCCTGCGCCACTGCCTGCCGTTCGGCCGCGGGATAGCGGGAGAGCCCAAGCACGGCGCCGATGCCGAAGCCGGTCGCCGCCATCAGCCGGTTGTGCTGCGCGATCAGCAGGTTCTCCAGCGCGGTCATGCCGGCAAAGAGGCGGATATTCTGAAAGGTGCGGGCCACGCCGGCCTGGGCGATGCGGTGATCGGGCAGGCGCTGCAGGGGCGTGGTCCCGGCCGCGCCGTGCAGCAGCACCTCGCCCTCGGTCGGGCGGTAGAAGCCGGTGATGCAGTTGAACAGCGTGGTCTTGCCAGCGCCGTTCGGGCCGATGATGGCGGTGATCTCGCCCTTGCCGGCGGCGAAGGAGACGTCCTTGACCGCGGTCAGCCCGCCGAACCGCATGGTGACGCCGCGTAGTTCCAGGATCGGGCTCATCCCCGCCCCTCCTGCACCAGCTCGGCGCTGATCTTCCGGCGTTCTCCCAGCGCGATGGTCGGGGTGCGGGTGCCGACCAGGCCGCGCGGCCGCAGCACCATGATCGCCACCATGACGCCGCCGAAGATCAGCATCCGCCATTCGTCGAACTCGCGGAACAGCTCGAAGCCGCCGATCATGACGATGGCGGCGATGGCGACGCCGAGCTGGCTGCCGAGGCCGCCGAGGACAACGATCGCCAGGATGATGGCGCTTTCAATGAAGGTGAAGCTTTCCGGGCTGATGAAGGCCTGCCGGGTCGCAAAGAAGGCGCCGGCGAAGCCGCCGAACATGGCGCCTAGCGCAAAGGCGGAAAGCTTGGTCGCGGTCAGGTTGATGCCCAGCGCGCGGCATGCGATCTCGTCCTCTCGCATTGCTTCCCAGGCGCGGCCGAGCGGCTGGCGGCGCAACCGCAGGGTCACCCAGTTGGTCAGCAAGGCGAGGCAAAGGATGAGGTAGTAGAGGAAGATCACGCGATGGCTGGGCGAGGGTTCCAGCCCGAAGACGGCGGCGAAGCTGCCCTCCTCACCCCCCATGCTGAAGGGCAGGCCGAAGAAGCTGGGGCGCGGGATGCCGCTGATGCCGTTGGGGCCGCCCGTCAGCTCGGTCCAGTTCACCAGCACGACGCGGATGATCTCGCCGAAGGCCAGGGTGACGATCGCCAGATAATCGCCGCGCAGCCGCAGCACGGGAAAGCCGAGCAGCACGCCCCAGAAGGCCGCGAGGATGCCGGCCAGCGGCAGGCAGATCCAGAACGACAGCCCGAAATACTGGGCCAGCAGCGCATAAGCATAGGCGCCGACGGCGTAGAAGGCGACGTAGCCGAGGTCGAGCAGCCCGGCGAGGCCGACGACGATGTTGAGACCCCAGCCGAGCATCACATAGGTCAGCACGAGGATACCGAGGTCGAGCTCCGACCGCCCGATGCCGGGCAGCCAGGGCAGCAGCAGCGCGGTCGCCAGCAGCGCCGGTGCCAGCCAGGAACCAAGCCGCCCGGTCAGCGCGGCGAGGCGGGTCGGCGCGCCCGGCTCCACAGCGGCGCGGCGGGCCCGCCACAGCGCCATCAGCAGCCGCCCCGTGAAGACCAGCCCGCAAAGCAGGGCGACATCCCCGAAGCGCTCGCGCAGGATCAGGGTGCCCGCCGATCCGGGCTCCGTCTTCAGCCCGACCAGCAGGACAAAGAGCCCGAAGGCGACCGCGGCCGCAATCGCCGCTTCGCGCAGCGCGGCGATCATACCTTCTCCACCTCCTGCCGGCCGAGCAGGCCGGTGGGCAGGAAGATCAGGGTGATCACCAGGATCGAGAAGGCCGCGACATCCTTGTACTGGACGCTGAAATAGGCTGACCAGAAGGTCTCGATCAGGCCGATCAGCAGGCCGCCGAGCACCGCCCCGGGCAGCGAGCCGATGCCGCCCAGCACCGCCGCGGTGAAGGCTTTCACGCCGGCGAGGAAGCCGATGTAGAAATCGATCACGCCATAGCGCAGGAGGTACATGGTGCCTGCCACCGAGGCCAGGGCGGCGCCGATGACGAAGGTCAGGCTGATGGTGCGATCGGTATCGATCCCGAGGAGCGATGCCATCCGCCGGTCCTGCTCGCAGGCCCGCATGGCGCGGCCGAGCCGTGTCCGGGTGACCAGCACCGTGAAGATCGCCAGCACGGCCAGGGTCAGCGCGATGATGAGGATCTGCACATAAGTCAGTTGGACGGTGAAGTCGCCCTCTCGCATCAGCTCGATCCCCCCGGAGATGACGGCTTCAGACGGCTTCGGCCGCGCGCCCTGGGCGACCTGCACGAAGTTCTGCAGCACGATCGAGATGCCGATCGCCGAGATCAGCGGTGCCAGGCGGAAGCTGCCGCGCAGTGGCCGGTAGGCGACGCGTTCCACCGCCCAGCCATAAAGGCCGGTGATGGCAACCGAGATGACCAGCACCAGCAGAATCGCCGCCGGGCCTTCCATCAGCCCGCCCGCCGAGAGCAGCAGCAGCGCGATCAGCGAGACGAAGGCGCCGATCATGAAGATGTCGCCATGGGCGAAGTTGATCATACCGATAATGCCGTAGACCATGGTGTAGCCGACGGCGATCAACCCGTAGATCATCCCGAGGCTGACCCCGTTGATCAGCTGCTGCAACGCATAAGCCAAGCCGCACTCCGCGCGCTCGTTATGCGTTGTAAACTAGAGCCCGGGCAGGCGCTTGCGAAGGGGAGATTGCCGGCGGCGCCATGGCGGTCGATCATCGGCTGCACAGGACGGCAGCAAGGGAGGACAGGATGCCAAGCGATACGGCAATACCGGCGGATAGCGGCAAGGGGGGCGGCCGGCTGCCGCCATTGGCGCCCGAGCACTACACGCCCGATCAGAAGCGGGTGGCGGACGGCATCACCGGCGGCCCGCGCGGTGGCCTGCGTGGGCCTTTCCCGGCCATGCTCCGCAGCCCCGTGGTCGCCGAGCGCTTCCAGCTGCTTGGCGAATATCTGCGCTTTAACTCCACGATCCCCACGGCGCTGAACGAGCTGGCGATCCTGGTGACGGCGCGGGAGTGGAGCGCGCAGTACGAATGGTACGCGCATCACCTGCTGGCCATGAAGGCCGGCCTGCCGCCCGCCATCGCCCAAGCGGTCGCTGAAGGCCGCATGCCCGCGGGGATGGACGAGGATCAGCGCATCGTGTGGCAATTTTGTACGGAGATGCACCAGACCAAGCAGGTCTCCGACGCCACCTATGCCGCGACCAAGGCCCGCTTCGGCGAGCACGGCATCATCGATCTGATCGCGGTCAGCGGCTATTATGTCGCCGTGGCGATGACGCTGAACGTGGCGCAGGTGCCGCTGCCGCCGGGCGTGCCGGTGCCGCTGAAGCCGCTGGCTTGAGCACATCGGGGCGAGGCATGCGTGGCCTCGCCCCCCCCCCTGCGCTTACAGATCCAACTGATAGACCCGCGCGGCCGTGCCGCTGAACAGCGCGGTGCGATCGGCGGCCGAAGCCCCGGCGCTGAGCTTCTTGCAGGCGTTCCAATAGACGCCGTAGCCATAGCTGCCCTTGTCCACGGGGAAGTTGCTCTCGAACATGCAGCGGCCGGCGCCGAACAGCTCGATCGTCGTCTCCATCCAGGGCTTCCACGCGGCAACGAGCTGATCGGAGGAGGGTGGCTCCGCCTGCGCCTCGAAGCCAAAGCCGTTGATTCGCATACCCAGGCCGCCGACCTTGATATTGACGTTCGGGCAGGCGGCCAGGGCGGCCATGTTCGCCCGCCAGGTCGCGAAGACTTCTTCGCCCCGGCCGGCATAGCCGCGAATGCCCAGTGGCCCGCCGACATGGTCGAGCACGATCGTCGTCTCCGGGAAGGCGCGGGCGAGCGCCGTCAGATCGGGGATCTGGTGGTGGTACAGCCAAGCATCGAAGGACAGGCCGAGCGGGGCAAGCTGGGCGAAGCCGGCCCGGAAGCCGGGCGAGTGGAAGACCTCCTTCGGCCACTGATAAGCCGGGTTCATGATGACCGGGTCCGGGTCCCAGGTGGTGATGTGGCGGATGCCGCGGAACCGGCCGCCGCCGGCGCGGATATGCGCCTCCAGCACCGCCCGCGCCTCGGCGCCGAGGGTCAGGTCGACATGGCCGACGATGCCGGCGCAGACGGCCGTCTCGCCGTAGTCGCCGGAGGCGCTCATCGCAGCGATGCCGTTCACGAACTCGGTCTCACCGACCGGTTTGAAGGCCTCCGGGCCCTTTGCCCGGTGCATGGCGCGGCACTGCACGAAGACTGTGCCGATGATGTTGTGACCCTGCTTGGTATCAGCCAGGAGATCGTCCAGCAGGTAGCGCCAATGAGGGCGATCCCAGAGGTGGTGATGCGGGTCGATGATCGGCAGATCAGGCTCGAGGGCGGGTTCCTGGCGGCGGGCCAGCCAATCGTCCCGCACGGGGATGTAGTGGGCATGCGCTGCGGTGGTGCTCATCGGTGTCTCCCCCTCGGTTTAGGCGGCAGGATACGCCTCTCGCCACGGCGCGCCAGCCACCCCTATGCTGACCATTAAAGGGAGGATGCGGGATGAACCTGCCGCTTGAGGGTGTGCGCGTAATCGAGGTAGGCCAGGCCCTGGCTGGGCCGCTGGCCGGCGCCGTGCTGGCCGATATGGGCGCCGACGTGATCAAGGTGGAAAAGCCCGATGGCGGCGATGATGCGCGCGCCTGGGGCCCGCCCTTCGGACCGGATGGCGAGACCAGCCTCTATTTCTACGGGCAGAACCGCAACAAGCGTAGCGTTACGCTCGACCTAAAGCTGCCCGAAGATATCGCCGCCCTGCACGCGCTGTGCGAAGGCGCCGATATCCTGATCCAGAACCTGCGCCCGGGCGTGGTCGATGAGATCGGCATCGGGCCGGAGGCGATGCTGGAACGGCATCCGCGGCTCGTCTACTGCTCGATCTGGGCCTTCGGCTATCAGGGGCCGATGCGGCTGAACCCGGGCTTCGATCCGCTGCTGCAGGCCTATGGCGGGATGATGAGCGTGACCGGCCGGCCGGACGACCCGCCGACCTTCTGTGGCGCTTCGATCAACGACAAGGCGACGGGGATGTTCACAGTGATCGGCGCGCTGGCCGCGCTGCGCCAGCGCGACCGCACCGGGCGCGGCTGCCTGGTCGATACCTCGTTGTTTGAGACGGCGGTGCATTGGGTGGAGGGCCAGGTGAACAATCATCTGGCGACCGGCGATGTCCCGAAGCGGCACGGCACCGGCGCGGCGGTCATTGTGCCCTATCAGGTCTTCGAGACTGCCGATCGGCCCTTCTGCCTGGCCGCCGGCAATGACCGGCTTTGGGCCCGCTGCGCCGTGGTGCTGGGCCGGCCCGAATGGGCCGATGACCCGCGCTTCGCCCGCAGCCGCGATCGGGTGAAGCACCGCGCCGTGCTGGTGCCGCTGATCGCGGAAATCCTGGCGACCCGCCCGCGCGCGGCCTGGCTGGACGCGCTGGAGACGGCCGGGGTGCCCAGCGCGGCGGTGAACGATATCGGTGAGCTGGCGGCGAGCGCGCAGTTTGCCGCGGTCGATATCGTCCAGACCTTGCCGGAGAGCGGGGTGCGCGTGGTTGGCTTGCCCATCAGCTTCGACCGCCAGCGACCGCGTTCTGCCCGCCCGGCCCCGGCTGCCGGCGCGCATACGCGGGAGATTCTGGGGCGCTGATCCCAGCGGTCGTTGTCTGGCCCGCAGTCGCCGGGCGGCAACCTTCGGCTTCCTTAGAGCATGCTGCGTTCACATACGTTCACGCAGCCCGCTCTAGCATGTGTTGGATCGCGCGATTCAGCGCCTTCGGCGATTCCGCCCGAACGCATCGCGCTCTAGGCGCGCGGCACACGGCAATGCCCTGTGTCCTTGCGATGCCCCGCGCCCCGATGGCGCGGCACGGCGCATCCGGGTAGCCTGCCACTGGCCCCTGGGGGAGTTCCGGCATGGCGAGGCAGTTGCACCTTGGCGCCTTCATGCGCCCGATCAGCATCCACACCGGCGCCTGGCGCTACCCGGGCGCCTGGCCGGACGCGAATTTCAGCTTGCCCGCCTATGTGCAGCTGATCCGCAAGCTAGAGGAAGGCAAGTTCGACGCCTTCTTCATGGCCGACCACATGGCCGTGCTGAACATGCCCTTTGAGGCGCTGCGCCGCAGCCATACCGTGACCAGCTTCGAGCCGCTGACGCTGCTCTCCGCCCTGGCCATGGTGACCGAACGCATCGGACTGATCGCCACCGCCAGCACCACCTATAATGAGCCCTGGCACATCGCGCGGAAATTCGCCTCGCTCGACCACATCTCCAACGGCCGGGCCGGCTGGAATCTGGTGACCACGGCCAACCCCGACGCCGCCGCCAATTTCGGCGAGGATCCGCATATGGCGCATGGCGAACGCTACCTGCGTGCGCGCGAGTTCTACGAGGTGGTGACTGGCCTGTGGGACAGTTTCGCCGATGACGCCTTCATCCGCGATGTCGCCAGCGGAATCTTCTGGGACCCCAGCCGCATCCATGTGCTCAACCACAAGGGGTCGGAGCTGTCGGTGAAGGGGCCGGTGAACATCGCCCGCCCCGTGCAGGGCTGGCCGGTGATCGTGCAGGCCGGGGCATCGGAGGCTGGACGGCAGATCGCCGCCGAGACGGCCGAGGCGGTCTTCGCCGCCCCTGCCACGATCGAGGACGGCAAGCGCTACTACGCCGATGTGAAGGGCCGCATGCGCGCCATCGGCCGCAACCCCGATCATCTGAAAATTCTGCCCGGCTGCTTCGTTGTGGTGGGCGAGACGCAGGAGGCGGCGCTGGCCAAGCGGGCAAAGCTCGACAGCCTGGTGCACTACGAAAGTGCGATCGCCTCGCTCTCGATTGCGCTCGGTGTCGACGCATCTCGCTTCGACCCGGAGGCGCGATTGCCCGATATCCCTGAGACCGAGCAGAGCAAATCGGGGCGCGATCGCGCCATCTCTCTGGCGCGACGGGAGCATCTCAATGTTCGGCAACTGGCGCAGCGGCTGGGCGGCTACGGCGGCTTGGCGATGGTCGGCACGCCGGGGCAGATCGCTGATGAGATGGAGCGCTGGCTGGGCGAGGCGGCCTGCGACGGCTTCAACGTGATGTTCCCCTACCTGCCGCAGGGGTTGCATGAGTTCGTCGATCTGGTGGTCCCGGAGTTGCAGCGGCGCGGGCTGTTCCGCTCCGACTACGAGGGCACCACGCTGCGCGAGCACCTCGGCCTGCCGCGGCCGGAGAACCGGTTCTTCCCCAAGGCTGCCGCAGCGGAGTGATCCCAATGGCATGAGGCTTTGACCCGTGCCGGGCGCCCCGCGGCCAGCGCCGCGCAGCCCAGGAAACCGAAGGTTTCCGCCCGACGCTTGAGGGCCAGGAAAAGCCAATACCAACGGGTAAAGGATCTGGAGCATGCTGCGTTCACCCGCGTTCACGCACCCTGCTCTAGCTTTTGTTGGGTCGCGGGATTCAGCGCCTTCGGCGATTCCGCCTCAACGCATCGCGCTCTAGCCGGGGGTATAAGGCCGCGGTCGTACGCGGGCGAGGATCAGGCGCGTGAAGGCTGCGACCACGGCTTCAGGGGTCTGCTCCCCCCTCACCGTCAGCCAATCTTCGGCGAAACGGAAGGCCACCGGTTTGCCGCGGCGCCGGGCAAAAGACACCGCGCGTCGGGCCGCAGCCGCCAGGGTATCCCCTGGATCGGCGGTAACGATTTCTTCGACTGCCCCATCGATGACCATAGTGTGCCTGCGTGATATCGCAGGGATCGTTTACCAGTTTTTAAGCAAAGAACAAAAATTTATTTTAATCCCAAAAACCACGCAAAACTGGCTCATAAACATGAAAATTATGAGTCGCAGGCCCACCCTGAGGCTCTGGCGCCATAGGCTTAACCGGAGCGGTCCGCCGAATCGGCGACGACGGCCAGGCTTTGGGAGCTTGGCCATAAGCTCTGCCGGGTGAGGGGATCGAACCCCCGACCTTCGGTTTACAAAACCGCTGCACTACCGCTGTGCTAACCCGGCCCTGAGCCGTTGCAGTCTAGCAGAGGCAGGGTTTTGACCCAAGCCGCGGGTGGCGGGGCGCCATGCTCGCAGACGCTTGCCTTGGCGTCGCGGGGCGCTTGGAGGGGGGCAACGGATGCGACAGGCCGGCCGCACCGCTCCAGATGCGCCTTGATAACCCCCACCGGCTCGGCCGATTCGATGCTGTCGCCGCATCAATGCCGGTGCGCTGCAACTGGCGCTCCTCTGACGGCGATGGAAACCAAAGCCCTCGACGTCAGGCTCGACCCCAAGGGCGATGCACCGGGCGAACGCCTTTGGCGGCTGGCGGCGGCAAGACCTTGCACGCCCGCTGCCGAAAGCTGGTGAGCGCGGCGTGATCACAGGCGTCGGACTTGCGCATCACCTGGGCTACCCGCGGCCAGCCTCCGGCAAGACTGGCTTGGCGGTACACGGCAAGCCCGGGTAGCATTCTCGAAAGCAATGGGCCGGGCATGCCGCAATCTGAGCCAGGGACGACCAGCGGCCTTACCGCCGCACTGATGCTGGCCCCTGCCGGCCTGCTGTTTCTGCTGTTCTTCGCCATCCCCTTCGGCGTCATGGCCATGATGAGCCTGCTGACGGCAAATCCCCTGGTGCAGTCCAATGCCGGCTTCACGCTGCAGCATTATGAACGCATCGCCGGGGATGTCTTCTACGCCGAAGTGCTCTGGCAGACCCTGCGCCTCGGGCTGCTCACCACCGTGCTGTCGCTGCTGCTGGGCTACCCGCTCGCCTTCCTGATTGCCCGCGCCCGGCGTCCACTGACTCGCACTCTGCTGCTGATGGCGGTCATCGCACCGATGGTCATGGGCCTTGTTGTCCGCACCTACGCCTGGCTCGGCATGTTCTCCAATACCGGGGTCATCAACGGCACCCTGATGAAGCTCGGCATCATTGCCGAGCCCCTGGCCATCCTTGGTAGCGAGGCGGCGGTCGTCGTCGCGCTCTGCCACATCTATGTGCCCTTTATGATCCTGACGCTGACCGGCGTTATCGCCCGCATCGACCCGAAGCTGGAGGAAGCCGCGCGCGGGATGGGCGCGAGCCGCATCCGCGCCTTCCTCGAAGTCACCCTGCCCTTATCCGCCCCTGGGATTTTGGCCGGCGCGCTGCTGGTCTTCGCGCTGGCAATCAGTGCCTATGTCACGCCGATCGTCATCGGGGGTTACGAAATTCTGACGCTGCCCATGCTGATCTTCCAGCAGGTCTCCTCCAGCTTCAATCTCGGCTTCGCAGGCGCGCTTGGTGTCGTGCTCCTGATCGTCGCCCTCGTCCTTGTCTGGGCCTATGGCCGGGCGATGCGCCGCGTTGCTGAAGGCGCGGTCTGATGCGGCCTGCTTTCCTTGCCGCCTGCGGGCTGATCCTGGCCTTCCTGCTCACCCCGGTGCTGATCGTGATCTGTTTCGCGCTGAACCCGGAGCCCTTCATAGCCTTTCCTCCGTCAGGGATATCGCTGCGGTGGTTCGGCAAGTTCTTCGCCAGCCGGGACTTCATGGCGGCCTTCTGGCTCTCGCTCGGTCTCGGCCTCGCCACAGTGGTGATTGCTGGCCTTATCGGCACGCTCGCGGCCATCGCCCTGTCCCGGGGCCGCTTCCCGGGCCGCGCCGTCCTGGTTCAGCTTTTCCTCTCGCCGATCGTCTTACCGAGCATCCTCACGGGCTTCGCGCTCTTCCAACTTGCGATGGTTGCAGGCCTCGGCCGCAATCTCGGCATCTTGCTCGCTGGCCATCTGGTTGTCGCGACGCCCTACGTGTTGCGGACCGTACTGGCGATGCTGGCGCAATCCGACCGGGCGCTTGAGGAAGCGGCACGCAATCTGGGTGCGACGCCGGCCCGCGCCTTCCGCGAGGTCACCTTGCCGCTGATCCGCCCAGGGGTGATGGCGGGCATGCTCTTCGCGTTCATCGTCAGCTTCGACCAGTTTCCCGTGAGTCTGTTTCTGGTCTCGCCTGGGCAGGAGACGCTGCCGATCGCAATGTTCAACTATCTCCGCTTCGATTTCGACGGCACGATCGCGGCTGCAAGTTGCGTATCAATCCTGCTCGCCGTCATCCTGGTCATCGGGATTGAACGGATGATAGGCTTGCAGGAATACACGAGGCTCTGATGGGAACCCCGCGCATGCTGAACCGCCGCACGCTGCTGGCCGCGACCGCCGGTACGCTCGCCGTCCCGGCGCTGACCGGGGCGCAATCCGCCAATACGCTGCGCATCACCGGCTGGGGCGGCCGCTGGGGCGAGATCATGCGCCAGGACATCATCCCCGGCTTCGAGAAGGCGAATAGTTGCCGGGTCGAGGTCGATACCGCCTTCCCCTTCGTGCCGAAGCTGATGGCATCGCCTCGCGGCAAGCCGGTCTATGACGTCTTCCACTCCAACACCAACGAGCAATGGGCGGTGTTCGAGCAGGGCCTGGTCGAGAAGCGGCCCGACCTGACGAAGGTTCCGAACGCTGCGGCAATCTATCCCTACGCGACCTCCGACGACATCATCGGCATTGTGATCTTCACCAGCGCTATCGGCCTCGCCTGGCGGCGCGACAAGGTGGCAACTCCGCCGGTGAGCTGGAAGGATTTTTGGGACCCGCGCTTTGCCGGCCAACGCGGCGCCTATGTGATCCCCGCAAACTCACTGGGCCAGGCGCTGTTCATGATGGCTGGTCGCCTCTACGGCAGCGGCTACAAGGACCTCGATGCCTCGTTCAAGGCGATGGAGCGGATGCGGCCGGTGCGCCTGTTCGACTTCACCGGCGGTACCGAGAACGCCATGCTTTCCGGCGAACTCTCTCTCACGGTGCTGCATGATACCGCCGTCTATCGCAACCAGGACAAGGTGCCCGTCGAGTTCTGCGCGCCGAGCGAGGGCGTCGTCTCGCTCGAACAAGTGCTGTCGGTGACCAAGGGCACGCAGATGTCCGCGCTGGCGCATGAGTGGATCAACTACATGCTCTCCCCACAGGTCCAGAAGATGATGGCGGAGGAGGTCTGGTACAGCCCGGTCCGGCGGGACATGCAACTGGGCGAAAAGTATCGCGGCAAGCTCCTCACCACGCCAGAACAGGTGGCGACGCTGATCCAGATGCCCTGGCAATGGTACAACGGCCAGAAGGACCGGATCGACGATCGGGTCAACCGGATCTTCCGGAACTAGCCGGTGGCCGAGGTTGCGCTACAGGCTCTGGTGAAGGTGTTTCCCGGCGGCACGCGCGCGGTCGATGGCATCGATCTGACGATCGGCTCGGGGGAGTTCTTCTCGCTGCTCGGCCCCTCCGGCTGCGGCAAGACGACCACACTCCGCATGCTCGCCGGCTTCGAGCAACCGGATGCCGGTAGCATTCGCGTTGGTGGACAGGACATCACCGCCTTGCCGCCCGAACGGCGCGACATGGGGATGGTGTTCCAGAGCTACGCGCTGTTTCCGCACCGCACGGTTGCCGAGAATATCGGCTTCGGCCTGAAGATGCGCGGCACCGGCCGGGCCGAGATGACGCGGCGCGTGCAGGAGGCGCTCGACCTTGTCCGCCTCACCGGGCTGGAGGAACGCCGACCCGCGCAGCTCTCGGGCGGTCAGCAGCAGCGGGTCGCGCTGGCCCGGGCCATCGTCATCAATCCGCGTGTCCTGTTATGCGACGAACCCCTGGGTGCGCTGGACAAGAAGCTCCGCCAGGCCATGCAGTTCGAGCTCAAGGCCCTGCACGCACGCCTCGGCCTTACCCTTGTCTATGTCACGCATGACCAGGAAGAGGCGCTGACCATGTCCGACCGCATCGCCGTAATGCGCGGCGGTCGCGTGGCGCAACTCGGCACGCCCCGCGACATCTATGACCGGCCCACCAGCCGCTTCGTCGCTGATTTCATCGGCGACACCAATATCCTCGAAGGCGTGGCGGAAGGCGCCGCGCTGCGGCTGGCGGCGGGCTGGAGCAGCCCGCTTGCCGCGCCGCCGCCGGCGGGGGCCGCCGCCATCGCCCTGCGGCCGGAAGCAGTCCGACCGGTCGCCGCGGGCGCGGGCCTGGTGGATGCGACGGTCGAGGTTGCCAATTTCCTGGGTGATTCCGTCCTGCTGAAGCTCGCCCTGCCCGGTGGGGTTCCCCTGCTCTGCCGCGCCCCGCGCGACGCCGAGGCGGCCCTTTTGGCGCCAGGCGCCATCATCGGAGTGACTTGGCGGCCGACCGATCCGGTCCCGCTTGCCGCATGAACCTCACTGTCTTCATCATTGGCCAGGCGCCACGGCCGGATTTGCTCGCGGAAATCGCCGCAGCAGCGCCAGGGCTTGCGGTCGATCTGCACGGGGCCCTTGATGGCCTCTCGCGGGCTGAATTGGAGGCTTTCGGACCGCGGTGCGGCGCCGATACGCTCTTCACTGTGCTGCCTTCGGGCGAAGGCATCACCGTCTCGAAGACCATGGTCACGCAGCGCTTGCGTGCCCGCCTGGCGGCCACGCCCGGCCCCGTCCTGCTGGCCTGCACCGGCGCTTTCAAGGAGCTGCCGGAGCGGGCCGATCTCGTGCAACCCTCGGCGGTGCTGAACGCGCTGGCCGAAGCGCTGCTGCCCGCCGGCCGGCTGGGCCTGGTCGTACCGCTCGCCGAGCAGATCCCGACCCTCCGCGCTGCCCGAGAGCGCCCGGGGCTGGAGGTTGCGGCGATCGCCCACCGCCCCTTCACCGACCCCGCGCCGGCGGTCGCCGCCCTCGCGCCCTTCCGGCCCGACCTGATTCTACTCGACTGCATCTCCTATCGGCGCAGCGACAAGGCGGCCTTCGCGGCGCTCGGCTGTCCCGTGCTGCTGGCGATCAGCGTTGCCGCCCGCGCCACCGCGGCCCTGCTTCCGGAGTGACCATGCGGACCCTCACCCTCGACGATATTGAGGCGCTTGCCGTTGGCGCCTGGGTGCTCGGCACCGGCGGCGGCGGATCGCCTTATCTCGGCCTGCTGAACATGCGCCAGCTTTATGCGGCCGGGCATCGCGTGGACCTGATGCAGCCGGAAGCGCTGGCCGATGACGATCTCGTCGCGGTCGTCTCGAACATGGGGGCGCCGCTGGTGGGCCAGGAACGGCTGACCGATAGCCGCAACATCGCCCGCGCCGTGACCTTAATGGAGGAGTATCTGGGCCGCGAGTTCCGCGCCATCATGTCGGTTGAGATCGGCGGCAATAACGGCATCCAGCCGATGATGGCGGCGGCGCATCTGGGCAAGCCGGTGGTGGATGCGGATGCCATGGGCCGCGCCTATCCGGAAGCACAGATGACCAGCTTCGCGGTCGCCGATTTGCAACCCTGGCCGCTCTCCATGGTCGACCCTCGTGGCATCGAAGGCATCGTCGCCAAGGTGCCCAGCTGGAAATGGATGGAGCGCCTGTCGCGCAAGATGTGCGTCGAACTCGGCTCCATTGCCGCCACCTGCAAGGCGCCGCGCAGCGGTGCCGAGGTGAAGCGCTGGGGCATACCCCACACCACCACCCAGGCCATCAAGCTGGGCCAAGCCATCCGCCTGGCGCAGCGCGAGCATCGAGATCCCATCGCTGCCATCCTGGCGAACGAGGACGGCCGATTGCTGTTTCGCGGCAAGGTCATCGATATCGCCCGTCGGACCACCGAAGGCTTCCTGCGTGGCACTGCGAAACTGGAAGGGCTCGATGAAAATCGCAGCGAAGGCTTCGAATTGGCATTCCAGAACGAATGGGCGGTCGGCTGGCAAGATGGCGTCGCCCGCGTCATGACCCCGGATCTGATCTGCGTGCTCGATAGCGTCAGCGGAGAGGCGATCGGTACCGAGACGCTGCGCTATGGGCAGCGCGTGACGGTCATCGCTCTGCGCGCCCCAGACGTGTTCCTCAGCCCGCGTGGGCTCGAATTCGTGGGCCCCCGGGCCTTCGGCTACGATCTCGATTTCGTCAGCGTGTTCCCATGAAGCGGCGGATCGGGATCGATGTTGGCGGCACTAATACGGATGCCGTGCTGCTGGAAGATGATCGCGTCCTGCATGCGCTGAAGACGCCGACCACCGCGGATGTGATGTCGGGCGTCAAGGCCGCGCTGGCTGGGGTTGCCCCGGCCATCGGTCCGCAAGGCGTCCAGGCCGTGATGATCGGCACGACGCATTTCGTGAACGCCGTGGTCCAACGGCGGGGTCTCGCCCCCATCGGTGCGCTGCGCATCGGTCTGCCGGCGGCCGCCTCACTGCCCCCGTTCTGCGACTGGCCCGCCGACCTCGCCGCCCTGGTCCGCGGGCAGGTTCACCAGGTTGAGGGCGGCCATGACTATGACGGCCGGCCGATCATGCCGCTCGATGAACGTGCTGTGGCCGCTGCCGGCCGGGCGATGCGGGCCGCCGGCCTGGAAGCGGTCGCGATCAGCAGTGTCTTCTCGCCCCTTGACCCCGCAATGGAGAGCCGCGCGGCGGAGATCCTGCGCCAGGAAATGCCGGGCGTGGCGCTGACGCTCTCGCGCGATCTCGGCCGCATCGGGCTGCTGGAGCGCGAGAATGTCGCGCTGCTGAACGCCTGCCTCGCCGCCCTGGCCCGCAGCACCGTCCGCGCCTTCGAGACCGCGCTGCAAGAAGCCGGCGTGGCGGCGCCGCTATTTGTCACGCAGAACGATGGCACTGTCATCCGGGCCGAGCTCGCGGCCCGCTTTCCCGTACTCTCCTTCGCCTCCGGCCCGACCAATTCGATGCGCGGCGCCGCCTTCCTGACTGGCATCAAGGAGGCGTTGGTGGTCGATGTTGGGGGCACCACCGCCGATATCGGCGCGCTGCGGCACGGCTTCCCACGAGAGGCGAATGCTGTGGTGCGGATCGGTGGGGTCCGCACCCTGTTCCGGATGCCCGATCTCTTCTCCTTCGGCCTCGGTGGTGGCTCCCTGGTGCGGGAGGGCCCGGGTGGTGTCACCATCGGCCCTGACAGCGTCGGTTTTCGGTTGCCCGAACGGTCCCGCATTTTCGGCGGGCCCGATTTGACGACCAGCGATATCGCCGTCGCTGCTGGCCTTCTTCGCCTGGGCGATGCCGCCCGCGTGGCGGATATCACGGCCGAACGTGCCGGTGCAGTGTTGGCGGAGGCCGCCCGGATGCTGGCCGAAAGTATCGATCGTATGAAGACCGATGCCGCTCCGGTCCCGCTGCTCGCGGTGGGCGGCGGCGCCTTCCTGGTGCCAGAGCGGCTGCCCGGTATCTCTGAGGTGCTGCGCCCCGCCCATGCCGCTGTGGCCAATGCGGTCGGCGCTGCCATCGCCCAGGTGAGCGGTGAGGCCGACCAGGTCTTCCAGGGCCTGTCGCGTGTGGAGGCAATGGCGGAAGCCGAGGCCATCGCCCGCGCCCGGGCGGTGGAGGCTGGCGCCGATGCCGCCACGCTTGCCCTGGTGGATATCGAAGACCTGCCGCTGGCCTATCTTCCTGGCGGATCGCTGCGTGTCCGGGCCCGCGTGGTCGGCGAGATCGCCGCTTGAACCCGAGCGCAGCCGAGGGGCGATGGTGATCGTTCTCTCGACCATGGCGGCTTCAGGATTGGGCTAGTCTCGGCAGCAGCGGGCCAAGAGAGAGGCATTAGAGCGGGATGCGTTGAGGCGGAATCGCCGAAGGCGCTGAATCCCGCGACCCAACAAACGCTAGAGCAGGGTGCGTGAACGCAAGTGAACGCAGCATGCTCTAGAGCGGGATGCGTTGAGGCGGAATCGCCGAAGGCGCTGAATCCCGCGACCAAACAAAGGTTCGAGCAAGGTGCGTAAGCCAATGCGAACGCAGCATGCTCTAGGACGGCGGCTGATCCAGGAGGGGAACGTGCCCGAACGCATGGCGCGACCTGGGTCCGCGTCCCCGCTTTCACGTTGCGGGCCGCAGGACCATCAGGCGGCATTAGGCATGGCCTACCCGGCCGAAGCTCTCGGCATCTGTGGCCCGGACCACGGCAGCGAAAAGCCGCAGCGCGTCCGGCCCGCCTTGGTCGTGCAAGGCGCCATGTTCCATCTCACCGGCCAGCACCTCGGCATGCTCCGCCAAGGTGGCAGCGGCGTGGCGCAGGGCTTCGCGCGCCAGGGCTAATTGCTGTTCATCCGTTAAGGTCGTCCAACCGGCGTGTTGCATGGGATCTCCGGATCCAACGCCGTTTTGGCGAACCAAACCTCCCGCGGGTCGCGGCTCTGCGGTGATGTCATACCAAGGTTAACCGTGGCTTTCCCGCTCAGACAAAGGTGAGCTGGGCGGCGCCAAGCAGGTCGAAGCGGGCGTCGACCGCACAGGGGCCGTCCAGCCAGATCGGCGGCGTGACCGAGCCGAGCCAGACCACCTGCCCGGCCCTGAGGCCGCCGAACGCGGCGGCCGCGCCCGAGGCGGCAAGCCATGCCAAGGCTTCGAACGGATGCCCCAGCAGGTCCCGGCCATCGCCTTCGCCCACCACCTGGCCCGCCACGGTGAAGACGCCATGTGCCGCGCCCAGGTCGAGCCCCTGCCATCCCGCAACCGGCGCGCCGAGCACCCCGGCGGCGTGGAAGACCTGGTCGGCGATCAGGGTCGGCGTGCCGAGGACGGCGAGGTCGCCATAGCGGCGCTCGACAATCTCGATCGCCGGAAAGACTTCGGCCACGGCGTCTGCGGCCGTCGCGCGGCTGGTCGGTCCGGCTGGCAGATCCCGACCTAGCCGGACGCCGATTTCGCATTCGACGCCCGGGGCCTGGAAATCGGCAAACCGCAGCGTCGCGCCGTTGGGGTGCAGCGAAGTGGCCGGCACGAAGCCGGCCGCGGGGCCTTCCAGGCCGAGGTATCGCTGCATCGTCTGGGCGGTGGCGCCGATCTTGAAGCCGGCCGGCGGCACCGCGCCCAGCGCCGTCGCCACCTCTCGTTGCAGCGCATAGCCCGCCGTCACATCCACCGGCGCTAGCGCGCCAAGCGGCGCCAGCACCCGCCGCTCTCGCCGGGCGCTCAGGATCATTTCGACCGCTGGGTTCATACCTCTGTCCTCCTCAGTCCAAAGGCTCCACCCGCACGATGGAGGCGCCATGGTTGCTGCCCGCCCAGAAGGTCACCGGATTGGTGCTGTTGTCCACCCAGATCCGGCGAATATTGGTGCTGCGCGGGAGGGGATATTCGACGTCGGTCCCCGTCTCCGGGTGCAACCGTTGGATGCTGTCGGTGCCCGGATCGACAGGGTGTGGCGCTTAGCGCGACGTCCGTTCAGACGGAATCGTCTGAACGGATCTCCTGCTCTAGAGCGGGATGCGTTGAGGCGGCATCGCCGAAGGCGCTGAATCGCGCGATCCAACACATGCTAGAGCGGGCTGCGTGAACGCATGTGAACGCAGCATGCTCTAATCGGGCGGCTGGTGCCTGACCAGCTCGTAGAGGGCGACCGCGGCCGCTGCGGATACGTTCAGGCTTTCCATGGCGGGTGCGATCGGCAGGCGGGCCAATTCGTCGCAGTGTTCGCGCGTCAGGCGGCGCATGCCGTCCCCCTCGGCGCCCAGCACCAAGGCTGGGCGCCGGCCTGACAGCCCGGATGCCGCTTGGGCCAAGGTGACGGGCGCCGCGCCATCAAGGCCGATCACCCAGCACCCTGCGGCTTTCAACTCATCGATCCCGCGCGCGATGTTCACGACGCGCAGCACGGGAACGAGTTCCAGCGCGCCCGAGGCGGCGCGGGCCAGTGTCCCTGTCTCAGGCGGGGCGTGCCGATCCTGCATCAGAATTGCCGCGGCGCCGAACGCCGCCGCTGAACGCAGGATGGCGCCGACATTGCGCGGATCGGTGACCTGATCGAGGACCAGGATTGGCCCGTTATCGTGTGCGAGCACCCGTTCGAGGGAAAGCACCGCCAAGGGCTCCACCAGCAATGCGGCACCTTGATGGACGGCGTCCTCTGGCAGGAAGGTGCCGAAGCGGCCGCGCTCAACCCGTTCCGCGGCGATGCGCCAGGGCTGCGGCAGCCGGGCGGCGAGCGTGGCTTCCGCCTCAGGGCTCAACAGCAGCCGCCGCAGGCGGCGCGCGGGGTTGGCCAAGGCTGCCGCGACCGGATGCAGCCCATGCAGCCAGAGCCCGGCTTCCCGTGCCATTGCCGGCCTGGCCTGCCGCCCTGACTGAGCCGAGCGGGGTGCCGAGGGGTGGGGGGCGGGGGGTGGGCGACGCATCGGCACCCTCTGCGCCCCACCGCAAGGGCTGTCCATAAGGTTGCGAGCGCGGCGCGATGGCCAACTACTGCCTCGTCCTTGCCGCGCCGGTAAGCCCGGGCGTTGGCCATGGCCTTCAGATTGCTATTGCGCGCGCAGTGGTTGCGCGCGCAATGGTTGCGCGCGCGGGAGTTGCGCGTCTGAGGTAGTTGCGTGCGCGCGGTGATTGCGCGCACGTGGTGAAGGCCTACTGGCCAGGAGCGGGACCTGTCGTTTACCCGCTGATCAGCAGGCGTTTCAGCCGCGCCACCGCGCTGTCCGGCGTCGTGAAGACTGGCAGACCGGTCGCCGCGCCGACCGCCGGTGCGGCGCGGGCCAGGCTAAATTGCGCCAGGGCGATGATATCGACCGGCGGGAGGCGGCGCGCCGCCTCGGCCGTCAGCCGGTCATGGGTCGGCCCATCCCCGGCATCGAGGGCAGCAAGCGCGCCATCGGCCAGTATCGGTACCACGTCGACGCTTGCCGGAAACTCCGGGGGCATGGAGACGAGCGTCGGCGCGAAGCTGGCGATCAGGCCGATGCGCGGCCGGCGCCCGGCGGCACGGGCTATCGCCGCAGCGACCGCGTCCTCGATCATCGCCTCGTTCGGTTTCAGCACCGGCATACCACCGCTATCGCCGGCCACCGCGTCGATGCAGGGGCCGAAGGCAGAACAGGTGAAAAGGATGCCATCCGCCCCGGTGCCCCGCGCATAGGCGCCGAGCCGGCGGAACCGTTCGGTCATGGCCGGCGTCAGGGCGCCATCGCGGGCGAGATCGGCGGAGAGGCTGTCGTCCAGTAGGTTCATCAAGGTTGCCTCCGGCCAAGCGGCGGCGAAGGCGGCCTCAATTGGCGGCGGGGAATGCCGCAGCGCGTGGATGAGGGCGATGCGCATAGCGCTACTTCGTCCGGCAGCGACGGAGCGGCGAGGGGAACTCGGTGCAATTCGGAAAGACGATTTCATCCGGGCCGTTCCGCTCAACCCGCAGCATATCGGGGTTCGCGCAGCCGAAGGCGGCGTCGGGCGCCATGCGGGGACCGAGAGCGGTCATGATCGGCGGTGCCGGGCTGAACCGGAAATCGAGCCCTTTCGGCTGCTCCGCCACCGTCTCCAACAGGCGCTGGCGATAAGCCGCATCGATCTGGGCGACGCGCATGACCACGTCGCGGGTGAAGATCACCGTCGCGTTTCCGAAGCAATCTGCCCCCTCGACATCGCCGGGGGGGAATATACCACCGATCCAGGCGCCCCAGATCCAGGCGTGCGGCGCCGTTGGCCGCTGCTGAGCCCCGGCATCGATCGCCGTGGTCAGCGGCAGGCCGAGCATCGTCAGCACCAACATGCTTCGCGCCAAAGATCGCATTCGCAAATCCCCCAAGAACAACCGCCTTCTTCAGCCATCTTCTAGAGCAAGAACCCGGCGGGCGGAATCGGGCCGATGGATTTCTTGCGCGGTGTTGCCAAGCCGGGTCAGGGCGGCCGACCCTTGCCTCGTCCCCTGTCACATGCCACTCCCGTTCAGCCTGTCCGGGAGAGCCGCGTGCTCCGTAACCTCTATGACCGTGTGCTCGCCCTCGCGGCGAATCGGCGTGCGCCAGTCTATCTCGGCGCGGTGAGTTTCACTGAAAGCTCGTTCTTTCCGATTCCGCCGGATGCGATGCTGATCCCGATGTGCCTGGCGCGGCCCAGCCGGGCTTGGCACTACGCGCTGATCTGCACCATTACTTCGGTCCTGGGCGGTATCCTTGGCTATGCGATCGGCTTTTATCTCTTCGATCTGCTCGCCGCGCCGGTCCTGCGTACCTATGGCTATACGGATGCCCTGGCCCGCTTCCAGGGTTGGTACGAGCGTTGGGGAGCGGCGGTGATCCTGATTAAGGGCCTGACCCCCATCCCCTACAAGATCGTGACCATCGCCTCCGGCGCCGCGCATTTCGATTTCTGGACCTTCCTCGCCGCCAGCGTGGTGACCCGTGGCGCCCGCTTCTTTTTGCTGGCCGGTTTGCTGCGCCGGTTCGGTGACCCGATCCGCGACTTCATCGAACGCCGCTTGACGCTTGTTACCAGCGCCGCCGCAGCGGCCATCGTCCTCGGCTTCCTCGCGCTGAAACTGATCTGATACCAACGGCACGAGGCTTTGACTTGTGCCGAGCGCCCGAACGGGCGCCGCGGCCAGTGCCGCGCAGCCCAGGAAACCGGAGGTTTCCGCCCGGCGATTGAGGGCCAGAAAAGCCAATACCAGCAGGCAAAAGATTTGACCGCTGGTATGAGGTCGCGGCCGGCGCGCTGATCGCTTCGGCGCGCGCCGCCCCCGTTGCCGGCTGGCCTTGCGGCGGCGCAAGGGCTGCCCGGCCAGGCAAGGCCAGGGGGCGGGCCCGGGGCAGTGCGAAAGCCCAAGGTCAGCCGATGCCACTACCCAACTCTCTCCGACCCCTGCCTTGCGAACCGCGTGACGCGCCCCGCCCTGGCTCCCAGTTCCGCTAGAGCATGCTGCGTTCACATGCGTTCACGCAGCCCGCTCTAACATTTGTTGGATCGCGCGATTCAGCGCCTTCGGCGATTCCGCCTCAACGCATCGCGCTCTAGACCATGAGTGCCATGATTTCGGCCACATCGGCGACTGAACGGACAGGTCGCGGATTGGTCGCAATCGGCGGCCCGCCATCCCATTTCGCTGCCAGAGCTGGAATCTCGTCCAGGCTGATACCCACCTCGGCCAGCGTGGTTGGCAGCCCGAGGCCACGAATAAAGCTGCGCAACCCCGCGGCGCCGGTCGCCCCCCCCAGCAGGCGCGCAATATCCTGCTGGCGCGGCGCGTTTACCGGCTCGTTCCAGCGCATCACCGCTGGTAGCCCGAGGCAGGAGGTAATGCCGTGCGGCACGCCGCGGCCACCGCCCAGAAGGTAGCCGATGCCGTGGCTCGCGCCGACTGCCACCCCCGACCAGCCACCCATCACGGATAACCACATCGCCTCCTGCGCCATGGCCCGGGCCTGCAGGTCCGCAGGTGTTTGCCGGACCCGCGGCAGCGCCGTGGCCAGCATCTCCATGGCTTGGCGAGAGACGGCATCGGAGAAGGCAGTCCGCTCCGTCGCGCACCAGCGCTCGGCGGCGTGATCGAAGGCGCGGATGCCCGAAGAAAGCAGCAACTCGGCTGGCGTATCCAGCGTCGCGGCTGGATCGAGGATGACCGCGCGGGGCACCTGCATGGAATCGAGGAAGCGGTATTTGCGTCCCTCCTGCAGGTCGGTCACCCCGGCGTGCGGCGCGAATTCGGCGGCTGAAAGTGTGGTGGGCACAGCGATGAGCCGAGGTGTTGGCTCTTCCCGCTGCCAACCTTCCCGCTGTGCGCCGCGCCCACTGGTGCGGGCGAGCAGGGTGGGCCGGTCGGCAATACCCTGCCAAACGGCGAAACAGGCCACCTTGGCGCCATCGATCACGCTGCCGCCGCCGAGCGTGACCACGCGCTCCGCTCTACTGGTGCGGAGCAGCCCGGCCAAAGCCAGAACGTCCTCAACTGGCGAGTGCGCCCGCATGGCTGCCGTCTCAGCGACAAGCCGGCTGCCGATGGCCGCGCGCACCGCCGCGGCGATGCCGCTGCCAGCCAGCGAACGGGTGGTCGCCAGCAGCACTTTTCGGCAATCGGCAAGTTCTTCCGGCAATGCCGCCGCGACGGAGGAGTGATGCACGCGCTGCTGTGCTGGCCATTGGTGCACTGTCGGGGCCATGTGGCTGCCTTTCCTGTTTGCGTCCTGGGAAGCCGGTTCTAATCGGCAGTGGCACCGGCGGCCTGGACCACGGCAGCCCAGAAAGGCCTCTGCTGGGCGATGAAATCCTCGAAGGCGGCGGTGCTGGCCGAAGGCAGCGCCCGGAGGCCATCGCCCGCGAAGCGTGCCTGCACCACTGGGTCGGCCAAGGCTGCGTTGAGCGCCACGAAGGTTCGGTCGCGGAGCGGTGCGGGCAGTCGGGCCGGTGCCCAGAGCCCATACCAGCCGGCAATGTCGAGCCCAGGCAAGCCGGCCTCTCCCGCGCCTGGGACCCCAGGGATCACCGGCGAGGCGGCGCGGGTCGTGAGGGCAAGCGCCCGCAGTCGTCCGTCGCGCACCTGCGGCAGCACCACCGGCGGGGTCGCGATAATCACCTCGATATCGCCCGCGAGCAGGGCGGTGAGCGAGGGAGCGCCGCCTCGGAAGGGCACATGCGTCCAGTCCAGACCGGTGACCTTGGCGAACATCGCGCCAGCGAGATGGCTTGGCGTGCCGATCCCAGGCGTGCCGTAGTTCCATTTGCCGGGATTGGCGCGCATGCGGGCCAGCAGGTCGGTAAGCGAGGTGATGCCGCTGGCCGCACTGACGGCGATAATGGTTGGCAGGTCGCAGACATGGCCGATCGGCGTGAAGTCAGCGATCGGCTCGAAGCTGACCTTCCGGTACATCACCGGATTCACGCAATGGCTGAAATTGCCGCCGAGGAGCAATGTCTCACCATCCGGCGCAGCGCGGGCGACGTATTCCGTGGCGATGTTGGAGCCAGCGCCCGGGCGATTATCGATGATGAGCGTGGCGCCGAGGCCACGGCCGAATGGCTCAGACATCGCGCGACCGATGAAATCCGCTGAGCCGCCCGGGGGAAAGCCAAGCACCAGCTTGACCGCTCGGCCCTGGGCCCGGGCGAGCGCCGGTAGGGCAAGCAAGGCAAGGAGACCACGGCGCCCTGGGCCTGTACCAGGCCACAGCCGCCCGACCGTCGTCCGGACCATTGCTCCCTCCCTTGCTTTGACGCCGCTATGGTGGCGGCAAATGACGCGAAGGGGGAGGGCCATGGCGGCGCGTAAGGTGGTGCTGATCACGGGTGGCGGGCGCGGTATCGGCGCGGCCTCTGTGGCTTTGGCGGCGAAGGCCGGCTGGGATGTGGTCTTTACCTATGCCGGCAATGCCGAGCGCGCGAAGACGACTGAGGCGGCGGCACGGGCGCATGGCGGAGAGGTATTGGCCGTGCGCGCCGATGTCGGTGATCCCGCCGGTATCGCCGCCAGCTTCGCGGCGGTGGATGATCGCTTCGGGCGATTGGACGGTCTCGTCAATAATGCCGGCATCACCGGGCCGAAGGCCACACTCGCGGACAGCACCGATGCGATCTGGGACCGGGTTCTGCGCGTGAACCTGATCGGCGCGGCCGCCTGCTGCCGGGAAGCATTGAAGCGGATGGGCAGAGGGGGAGCGATCGTCAACGTCTCCTCCCGTGCCTCGACACTGGGTGGGGCGGGCGAGTGGATCCACTACGCGGCCAGCAAGGGCGGGATGGACAGCCTAACCATCGGCCTGGCCAAAGAGGCTGGGCCGCTTGGCATTCGGGTGAATGCGATCAGCCCCGGGCTTATCGAGACCGAATTGCACGCCGCGGCCGGCATGCCGGACCGGGTGGCGCAGATGGTCGGTGGCGTGCCGCTTGGCCGGGGCGGCACGGCGGAGGAGGTTGCCGAGGCGGTGATCTGGCTGCTGTCGGATGCCGCCCGCTATGTCAGCGCCGCGATTATCCCGGTGGCGGGCGGCCGTTGAAGGTCGAACCCTATCGCCAGACGAGGGTTGCTGAGACGGCGTAGTTCCAGACCAGCGTGAGTACGGCCCCAGCGGCTCCCGCCAGGCTCAGTTGCCAGCCACTCTCCTGGACCAGGAGCTGGGCGATGCCGAGATTGGCCGCAACCCCGATGCCGCAGACCAGGTAGAACAGCAGCAGTCCACGCCAGAGTGCCTGACCGCGGCGGCGCTCGGCGCGAAAGGTCAAGCGGTTGTTGAACCAGAAATTGGCGGTCATCGCGATCAGGGTCGCCAGTCCTTGTGCCACCTGGAAATTGACGCCGAACCCGTCGAGCAAGGCGACCAAGGTTGCCATATGGATGCCCAGTCCGATGGCACCGACGCCGGCGAAGGCGAGAAAGCGGAGTGGCACCAGGCCGTGCATCGCCTTGTCGAACAGCAGGCCGAGGAAAGCGGTCAGTTCGGCAATATCCAGCTTCGAATCGCCTGCCGTGCGTGACCGGAAACGATACGGCAGTTCGACCACCCGCAGCGGACGGCCGATCGAGATCACGATATCCAGTAGGATCTTGAAGCCGCTGCCGGTCAGCCGTGGCGCCACCTCCTCCACCCGGGTACGCCGCATCAGGAAAAAACCGCTCATCGGGTCGCTTAGCGGGACCGGCAGCAGCCGCTGCGCGAGCCAGGCGCCGGCGCCGCTGAGGGAGCCGCGCGCGGCGCTGAATCCGCCATTCGCTGTGCCGCCATCGACATGGCGGCTGCCGATGGCAAGGTCGGCTCCGTTTTCGACCGCCCGCAGCATGGCGGGCAGGATCGTCTCGTCATGCTG
>CAITYE010000073.1 GCA_903896535.1 uncultured Paracraurococcus sp. | reverse complement strand
CGGGCGGCGAAAGCGTTTGTATCGGGGGCGTTCATCGCACCGCGGAGAACAGGCGGCTCCAGCGAATGGCCATCGGCCACGCCCAGACCTCCCACAAGCTCGCCGAGTTATCGATCGAGAAGAAGATGAACTCCGCCCGGCCGACGAGGTTATCGACCGGAATGAAGCCGACGGCGCTGCCGACGCGGCTATCGAGGCTGTTGTCCCGGTTATCGCCCATAGCGAACAGATGATTCTCGGGCACCCGGAATTCGGCGGTGTTGTCGAGCATGCCTTCATCGGATTGCTCAATGATCTCGTGCGCGCGGCCCGGCGGCAGGGTTTCGCGGTACAGGCGCGCGATCAGCCGAGGCGTGTCGCCTTCGACCGTAAAGGGGCCGAGGGAGACGCGCGGTACCTGCGCGCCGTTGATCCAGAGCTGGCCTTGGCGCACCTGCACCCGGTCCCCGGGCAGGCCGATGATGCGCTTGATGTAGTCCTGGCTGGTGTCACGCGGCAGCTTGAAGACCGCGACATCGCCGCGGTCGGGCAGCCGCCCGAAGATGCGGCCGGAAAACAGGTTCGGGCCGAACGGCATCGAATAGCGCGAATAGCCGTAGGAGTATTTCGAGACAAAGAGATAATCGCCGATCAGCAGCGTCGGGATCATCGAGCCGGACGGGATATTGAACGGCTCAAAGGCAATGGTGCGGATGCCGATCGCGATCAGCCCGGCGTAGACAATGGTCTTCAGGCTCTCCAGCCAACCGCCGGCTGGCTTCCTGGTGGTGGAACTGCTCAAGGGGATCTTCCGGGTTCGCGCCGGTCCGATGAAGCCCAGGGGCCCCGGCAAGTCAAGGAAAGCCGCCGCGCGGCGCTTCAGGGCATGAAGCTGCCGCCGCCGACATCGATGGTTGTCCCGGTCAGGTAGCTCGCGGCATCGCTGGCGAGAAAACCGACCACCGCGGCGACATCGGCGGGCTTGCCCACCCGGCCCATCGGCACCTGCGCCAGGAAGGCTTCGTTCACCCCGGCGCCGGCGACCTGGGCCATCGGCGTATCGATGCGGCCGGGCGCGATGCTGTTCACGGTGATGCCATGCGGCCCGCATTCGGTGGCCAGGCTGCGGGCGAAGCCCATCAGCCCGGTCTTGGCGGCGGCATAGGCGGCGCCGGCGATCTGGCTTTTCGCCCGCGCGGCCTGGCTGGTGATCATCACGATGCGGCCCCAGCGCCGGGCCTTCAGCGCCGGCAGCGCCACCTGGCTGACCAGAAAGGCGCCGGTCAAATTCACTTCCAGCACCCGGCGCCATTCCGCGGCGGGCATCTCCGCCACCGGGCGGCGCTTGCCATCCGGCCCTTTCGGCGAAATCCCCGCATTGTTCACGACGATGCCGAGCCGGTCCCAGGCGGGGCCGACCGCCGCCGGCAGCGCGGCCACCGCTGCGTCATCCGCGACATCGAGGAACAGCGCACGGGCATCGTGCCCGGCCGCCCGCAGCGCGGCAGCAGTGGCTTCCACCTCCGGCAAGGTATCGGTCAGCAGCACGGGATGGCCAAGCGCGGCGAGGTGCCGGGCGATGCCGGCGCCGATGCCGCGCGCCGCGCCGGTAATGAGCGCGAGGCGATCCCCGGCCTGATGATCCTGCATGTGGTTCCCCCGCCGCCCTGCCGCACGGTCAGGTTAGTAGCCGATCCCGGCGCGGCGGCAGAGCCCCGGCGGGGCGGGTGGAGGGCGCGGCGGTTCCGCGCTAAACGGAACAACAGGAGGACGCGGCGCAACGCACCGTCCGGAACAGTCACGGAGGAAAGACGCCATGACCCCGATCGATCGTCGCTGGATGCTGCAAGGCTTGGGCCTGGGCGGCCTGACCCCGCTCGGCGCCTGTGCCGAGACCAAGCAGGTCGCCACCGATGTTGGCTCGGCGGCCAGCAGCGCGGCCTCCGACGTCTCCCGCGCCGCGGGCAGCGTGGTCTCGGGCGTTGGCGATGCCACGGGCAACCGGTTGGGCGCCGATGCCGTCGCCGGCAAGACGCCGAGCGGCAGCCTGACCCTGACGGCAGCGCAAGTCGCCTATATCGGCAGCGGCACGGCAGGCAAGGGCAACCTGCGCTTCCGGGGCCGGAGCTACCCCTTCGCGGTCGGCGGCCTGGGCGTCGGCGGCATCGGCGCCTCCTCGATCGAGGCGACCGGGCAGGTTTATAACCTGGCCAATATCTCCCAGTTCCCGGGCACCTATGGCCAGGTCCGCTATGGCGGGGCGGTGGGCGGGGCCAGCACCGGGGAGATGTGGCTGCAGAATGAGTCCGGCGTGATCCTGCGGCTGATCGCCAAGCGCAAGGGGCTGATGCTGTCGCTCGGCGCGGATGCCATCGTCATCAGCCTGGATGGCTGAGACGCCCCCCGCCTCACGGCACCAGCATCACCTTCGACGCTGAACGCTGCCGCGCCAGCTCGAACCCCTCCAGCCCGCGCGCCAGCGGCAAGCGGTGGGTGATCATCGGCCGGAAGCGTTCCGGCGCCGCGGCCAGATGCGCCAGCACCCGGTCCCAGCTGCCGCGTTCCGCCCCGTGCGTGGCGCGCAGCTGGTGGCGCATGCGCACGAAATCGGTCAGCGGCAGGGTCAGCGGT
>CAITYE010000072.1 GCA_903896535.1 uncultured Paracraurococcus sp. | reverse complement strand
TGTCGTGGGCGGCGGCTTCGGCGGCGCTGCGGCCGCCCGCTATGCCCGCGCCGCCTGGCCGGCCCTTGCGGTGACGCTGGTTGAGCCGCGCCCGCGCTTCGTCACCTGTCCCTACGGAAACTTGCTGCTGGCCGGCCTGCGCGGGCTGGAGACGATCACCTTCGGCTATCAGGCGCTGCGAGCCGAGGGCATCGCCATGGTCGAGGACCGCGTCGTGGCGATCGATCCGCCAGCGCGTCGGCTGCGGCTCTCGGGCGGAGAGACGCTGGGCTACGACAAGCTGATCCTCTCCCCGGGCATCGGCCTGCGCTGGGGCGCGCTGCCCGGCTATGACCGGGCGGCGGCGGAGATTTTCCCGCATGCCTGGCTCGGCGAGGACGGGGCGCAATTGCTGCTGCTGCGCCGGCAGCTGGAAGCCATGCCCGCGGGCGGCGTCGTCGGTCTCAGCATCCCCGCCAATCCCTATCGTTGCCCGCCCGGACCCTATGAGCGGATCGCGATGATCGCGGCCTATCTCAAGCAGCATAAGCCGCGGGCCAAGATCCTTGCGCTCGACGCCAAGGACGCCTTCAGCAAGCAGGCGCTGTTCCAGGATGGCTGGCGCGCGCTGTACGGCGAGATGATCGAATGGGTCCCGGCCAAGGATGATGGTGCAGTGGCGCGCGTCGATCCCGCGGCGCGGATCTTTGAGACGGAATTCGGCACCCGCCACCGGGTCGATGTCGGCAATGTGATTCCGCCACAGACGGCGGCACCGATCGTCATCGAAAGCGGCCTTGCTGCCGCCGGCGGGTGGGCGGAGGTCGATCCGCGGAGCTTCGCCGCCCGTGCTGCAGCGGATATCCATATCATCGGCGATGCGATCAACGGCGCCCCGATGCCGAAAAGCGCCTTCATCGCCAGCAATACTGCCAAGCAGGCGGCGGCTTCGGCCATCGCCGCGCTGCGTGGCGAGGCGGCGCCGGAGGGGGTTTATTTCAACACCTGCTACTCGCGGCTTGCGGCCGATCAGGCGATCAGCATCGTCGGCATCTTCCGGCCCGGCCCGGCCGGCTTCGTCGAAGTGCCGAATGCCGGCGGTCTTTCCCCGCGTGGCGCGCCGGCCGCACAGCGGCGGCTGGAGGCGGATTACGCGGATGGCTGGTACGCCAGTATCACCCGCGACGTCTTTGGCTGAAGACGGCCGGAGGATTCCCGGCGGTTTTGCACCTCGGCAGGCGAAGCCGCCCGAGGGGGCAGCAGGGGTCAGGGGGAGTTTCCGGCGCTGCTGAGGGGCGGCTGGAAAAAAATCGGCGCCCCGCGCATTTTTCGCTTTGCAAGCCGAACAGCGGTGTTTATACGCGCCGCAGACGCAGTACGCACGTGCCTCTGGCCCCAGGCCCACGGGATTCCGGCGCTCCTCCACAACGGCGCCAAGTTCAGGAATCACCGCGGCGCAAGGTTTACGCAACGACGTCAAGCGTTCTGGCAACCCCGCCCGGTGTCGCATCCGGGCGGTCTCTTTGGTCGCTGGTTCGTTCGACCGTTCGTCAACTTGGGGCCGTCCTCTGACAGGGGATGATCCCACCTGTCCGGAGTATTGAGGCATGACCCCGAAGGTCGCCCGCTTCCTGCGCGATGTCGCGCCCGCCACGCCCTGCCTCGTGCTCGATATTGATCGCGTTGAGGAAAATTATCGCCGTCTGATCGCGGCGATGCCGCTGGCGCGCGTATTCTACGCCGTGAAGGCCAATCCCGCGACGCCGATCCTGGAGCGCCTGGTCGGTCTCGGCTCCAATTTCGACGCCGCCTCCTGGGAGGAGATCGAGACCTGCCTCGCCGCCGGCGCGCGGCCGGAGGCGATCTCTTTCGGCAATACGGTGAAGAAGGAAAGCGCGATCCGGGCGGCCCATGCCGCCGGTGTCCGGCTGTTCGCTTTCGATTCGGAAGCGGAGTTGCTGAAGCTCTCCCGCAGCGCGCCGGGCGCACGGGTCTATTGCCGGATCCTGGTGGGCAATGATGGCGCCGAATGGCCGCTCAGCCGCAAGTTCGGCTGCGAGGCGAAGATGGCCCGGACCCTGATGCTGCGCGCCGCCGAGCTCGGCCTCGACCCCTATGGCATTTCCTTCCATGTCGGCAGCCAGCAGACCAAGACCTCCGCCTATGAAACCGCCATTGGCCGGGTTGCGATGGTCTTCACCGATCTGAAGGAGGCGGGGATCAACCTCCGCATGGTCAATCTCGGGGGCGGCTATCCGGTGCGCTACCGCCAGGAAGTGCCGGAGATCGACGATTTCGGCGCCGCGATCATGGGCGCGATGGTCGAGCATTTCGGCAATGCCCTGCCGGAGATCCTGATCGAGCCGGGCCGCTTCATGGTGGGCGATGCCGGCGTGGTCAGCGCCGAGGTCGTCCTCGTCTCCCGCAAGTCGGAGGAAGACCCGGTGCGTTGGGTCTATCTGGATATCGGCCGGTTCGGCGGTCTTGCCGAGACCGAGGGTGAGGCGATCAAATACGCCTTCCGGACGCCGCATGATGGCGGAGCGGAGGGGCCGGTGACGATCGCTGGGCCGACCTGCGACAGCACCGACACGCTCTATGAGAAGTCCAATTACCGCCTGCCGCTGGCGCTGGACTGCGGCGATCGGGTGGAGCTGCTGGCGACCGGCGCTTATGTGACCACCTATGCCAGCCAGGCGTTTAACGGCTTCCGCCCCCTGGCCGAGCATTACGTCTGAGCGGCGAGGGGAGTGGCGCTCGCCGCTCCCCTTGTTTCCTGGTCAGGCTGCCGGATAATCTCCTGACATGGATGAGATAGACCGGAACATCACCGTCGCATTGCAGCTCGATGGGAGCGCCGGGCTGGCCGAGCTCGCCAAGGTGGCGGGGCTCTCCGTCTCCGCCACCGCCGAGCGGGTGAAGCGGCTGGAGGAGCGGGGCGTGATCCGCGGCTGGCGGGCCGATCTCGACCCGGCAGAAGTCGGCTGTCCGGTGCTGGTCCATGTTCTGGCCGAGGTCGCGGCGGGGCCGGAGGATGCCAGTTTCCGCGCCATGGTCCGCGAGAGCGAGCAGGTGCTGGAATGCCACGCCGTCACCGGCGGCTGGACCTACCTGCTCAAGCTACGGTTGGCCAACCTCGCCGCGCTGGACGGTTTCCTGAGCGAAAGGCTGCGCGCCGCGCCGGGGGTGCGGCGGGTGCAGACCCTGCTCGCGCTGCACAGCGTGAAGGAGACCTCGATCCTGCCGGTCGCGCCGGCCGAGATCGAGGAGTAGCCGCGCCGGCTATTGCGGCCGGGCGGCCATGGCGACCGTGCGCTCATCCATCCGCGCCGCGTAGCCGAGGCCCTTCCGGAGCGCCCAGGTGTTGACCAGCTGAAAGAGCGGGATGATCGCGACATCATCCATGGCCAGCTTGGTCGCTTCCTGCAACAGTGCCTCGCGTGTCTTGTCGTCGATGGTCGCCGCGGCACGGGCGGTCAGCGCATCCAGCGCGGGGTTTGAATAGCGCCCGCTATTGCTCGCGCCGGTGCGCTTCTCGCGGTCGAAGGTGCCGAGGATATTGACCAGCGCATAACTCGCCTCCCCCGTCACGCTGCCCCAGCCGGAGAGACGGATGGCATAGTCCTGGCGGTTCGAGCGCACCGAGAAGCTAGCCCAGGGCACCGCCTCCACCTCCGTGCGGAGACCGACGCGGGTGAACATCTGCGCCAGTGCCTGGGCGGTCTTGGAGTCGTTCGGATAGCGATCATTGGGGCTGTGCAGGGTCATGCGGAAGCCTTGCGGATAACCCGCTTCTGCCAGCAGCTTCTTGGCCGCCTCCGGGTCGAAGGCGGGGGGCTGCACCGCTGGATTGTAGCCGAAGGTGCCGGGCGGCAGCCATTGTCCGGTCGGCTGGGCGGTGCCTTCCATGACCCGCTCGGCCAGCCCGGTGCGGTTGACCGACAGGGACAGCGCCCGTCGCACGCGAAGATCGTCGAACGGATTGCGCGGCAGCGGCTTGCCGTCATTATCGGTGACGAAAGGCACCTCGCCCCGGCGGGAATTGTCCATCACCAGATAGATCAGCCGGAGCCCCTGCACTTCCGCGACCGTGATCTTCGGATCGCGTTGCAGGCGCGCGAGGTCGGTCGAGGGCACCTGGTCGATCAGGTCCACATCGCCGGCGAGCAGCGCCGCGGTGCGGGCGCCGTCATTGCCGATGAAACGATAGTTGACCCTGCTCCAGGGCTCGGCGCCGCGGAAGTAGCCATCATTGCGCGCGAGCTCAGTCCGGTCGCCCGGGCGGTAGGCGACGAAGCGATAGGGCCCAGTACCGATGGCCGCCTTGCCACTGTTGAAATCTTCGGTGCCGGCGCCTTCGGCGGCGTGCTTGGCGATGATGGCGACGGAGGCGAGTTCCGTCGGCAGCAGGGGATGCGGCCGGGCCGTATGAAAGCGGATGGTCAGGGGATCGACGATCTCCACCTTCTCGATCGCGCGCACGAAGCCGCCGAAGCCGCCGGGGCTGCCGGGCACGTTCGGGGCGCGGGCGATGGTGAAGGCAACATCCTCGGCGGTGAAGTCGCGCCCGTCATGCCACTTCACGCCCGGGCGCAGGCGGAATTCCCAGATGGTTTCGCCGATCACGCGCCAGCTCTCGGCAAGGCCCGGATAGGGCTGCGCCGTGGCATCGCGTTCGACCAGGCGATCAAAGATGTGCATCGACAGGCTGTTGTTCGGCGCGGCGTTGTAGAAATGGGGATCGATCGAGGTCACCGCGCCGCCGATGCCGATATTCAGCGGCGTGCCTGCCTGCCCGAAGGCCGGGCTGGTGAGCGCGGTGAGCGCGAGGGCAAGGGTGGCGGGCAGGTGGCGACGGTGCATCGACGGGGATCTCCTCTGGCCATCAGTATACTGCGCCCGCGTCGGCGCTCGCCCCGCATCCTGCGACGCTTGGCAGAGCCCAGGCAACATCGCCGCCGCCCGCGTCAGCACTTGCCTTCGGGATAGGCAAACACGGGCGTGGGAGGGGCTCGCAAGCCTTCCGCACAGGTGGCCGCTGCTGGCAGCGGGTCGGGCAGCCTGCTAATCTTCGCGGCAAGAGGGCGGCGAGGACTTCAATGGGCGAATGTGCGTGGACGGCGCGCGGGTGCGCCGCCGCGGCCCTGGTGCTGGCGGGGTTCGCCACGGCCAGCGGCCAGAGCCTTACCCTCGGGGTCGGTGCGCCGGTCACCTCGCTCGATCCCCATTATCATCAGCTCTCGCCCAATACGGCGGTCGCTGAAATGGTCTTCGGGGCCCTGACCCAGACCGATGCCAAGGCGCGCATCATCCCCGATCTTGCCGAAAGCTGGCGCGCCATCGATGAGACAACCTGGGAATTCCGCCTGCGTCGCGGCGTGCGCTTCCACAACGGCAGCGACTTCACCGCCGAGGATGTCGCCTTCACGCTTGAGCGCGTGCCGAACGTGCCGAACTCGCCTTCGTCCTATGCGATCTACACCCGGCCGATCCGCGAGGTGCAGATCCTCGATCCCTACACCATCCGCTTCCGTACCGCCGCGCCCTACCCGCTGATGCCGCGCGATATCGCGCAGGTGAAGATGCTCGATCGCCAGACCCATGCGCAGGCGACGACCGAGCAGTTCAACGCGGGGATCATGGCGATCGGCACCGGTCCCTTCCGCGTCTCCAGCCATCGCAATGGCGAGCGGATCGAGTTCGAGCGGTTCGACGGCTATTACGGCACTCAGCCGCATTGGCAGCGGGCGACGCTGCGGATGATCACCAACGATGCGGCCCGCACCGCGGCGCTGCTGGCGGGGGATGTCGATATCATCGACCAGGTGCCGACCAGCGATCTGGCGAAGCTGCGGACCGATCAGCGCCTGAGCGTCGCCGAAGTGACCGGCCTGCGGATCATCTTCCTGAGCTTTGATCACAGCCGCGTCGAGGCGACCCCCTTTGTCACTGACAATGATGGCAAGCCGATCTCGCCCAATCCGCTGAAGGATCCGCGGGTGCGGCGCGCCCTGTCGCTGGCCATCGACCGGGCGGCGATCACCGAGCGGATCATGGAGGGCAGCGCCATCCCGTCTGCCCAATTCCTCCCCGAGAGCGGCTTCGGTTATGTCCCGACCCTGAACCCGGCCAAGGCGGACCCGGAGGCCGCGCGGCGCCTGCTGGCAGAGGCCGGCTTCCTGCAGGGCTTCCGCATCACCCTGCACGGGCCGAACGACCGCTACCCGAACGATTCCCGCATCATCCAGGCGGTCGGCCAGATGTGGACGCGCATCGGTGTGCGCACGACGATCGAGGCGCAGCCCTGGGCGACCTTCATCTCCCGCGCCGCGCGCCAGGATCTCTCCAGCTTCCTGATCGGCTGGGGGACCTCGGGCGAGGGGACCAATCCGCTGCGCAACCTGGTCGCGACCTTTGACCGGGACAAGGGCTACGGCGCGTCCAATCGCGGCCGGTATTCGAATCCGCGGGTCGATGCGCTGACCGATGCGGCGATGCGCGAGATCGACGATACGAAGCGCGAGGCGATCATCCGCGAGGCGACGATCATCGCCATGGACGATACGGCGATCGCGCCGCTGCACATCCAGCGGAACGCCTGGGCGATGCGCCGCGGCCTCGCGCTCGATGCCCGGGTGGACGAGTTGACCCGGGCCCAGGATGTGACGCCAACAGGGCCGGCACGGTGACGCTTTATCTGCTCAGGCGCTGCCTGCAGGCCGCGGGTGTCATGCTGGTGATGTCGGTGCTGGTCTTCGTCGGTGTCTATGCCATTGGCGACCCGGTCGAGATCCTGATCAGCCCGGAGGCCGATCAGATCGAGCGGGAGCGGGCGATCCGTGCCCTCGGCCTCGACCTGCCGCTGTGGCAGCAATACCTGGTATTCCTGAAGAACGCCCTGCACGGCGATCTCGGCCGCAGCTTCGTCTTCAATGAGCCGGCGCTGAAGCTGATCCTGGACCGCATGCCCGCCACGCTGGAACTCGCCTTCGGCGCGACCTTCGTTGCCCTGCTGGTCGGCCTGCCCTTGGGCCTTTACGCCGGGCTGCGGCCGAATGGCGCGCTGGCCCGCGGCATCATGGCCGGCAGCATCCTGGGCTTTTCGCTGCCGACCTTCTGGGTCGGGCTGATGCTGATCATGGTCTTCGCCGTGCAGCTCGGCTGGCTGCCGAGTACTGGCCGGGGCGAGACGGTCGATGTGTTGGGCACGCGCTGGTCCTTCCTGACCCTCGACGGGCTGCGCCATCTGGCGATGCCGGCCTTCAATTTGGCGCTGTTCAAGATCTCTCTGGTGATCCGCCTGACCCGCGCCGGGGTGCGGGAGGCGATGCTGATGGATTATGTGAAGTTCGCCCGCGCCAAGGGGCTGCATCCCTCCCGCATCGTGCTCGTGCATGTGCTGAAGAACATCATGATCCCGGTCATTACCGTGGTCGGGCTGGAATTCGGGGGCACCATTGCCTTCTCGGTGGTGACAGAGAGCATCTTCGCCTGGCCCGGCATGGGCAAGCTGATCATCGACAGCATCAACGTGCTGGATCGCCCGGTGATCGTCGCCTACTTGATGCTGATCGTGCTGATGTTCATCGTCATCAACCTGCTCGTGGACCTGACCTATACGGCGCTCGACCCCAGGGTGCGCCTGGAAGGACGCACATGAGCGCAGTGTTGCGTCCCTCAGCCCCGCCCCAGGTGGAGACGCCGCTGCGTCGGTTCGCCTCCCAATTCGCCGAATCCCGCCTGGCGCTGGTCGGGCTCGTGGTGTTCGTGGCGATTGTCCTGGCGGCGCTGCTGGCCCCCTGGCTTGCGCCGCAGAACCCTTACGATCTTGCCCAGCTCGATATCATGGATGGCCGGCTGCCGCCGGGCAGCGTCGGCGCCTCCGGCATGGTCCACTGGCTCGGCACCGATGATCAGGGGCGGGACATGCTCTCGGGGATCCTCTACGGGCTGCGCATCTCGCTCATGGTCGGCGCCGGCTCGGCGCTGGTCGCGGCGCTGGTCGGCGCCTCGCTTGGCATGCTCGCCGCCTATGCGGGCGGGCGCACTGATACGCTGATCATGCGCCTCGTCGATCTCCAGCTCTCCTTCCCGGCGATCCTCGCGGCGCTGATGATCCTGGCCTTTCTCGGGAAGGGTATCCTGAACGTGGTGATCGCCCTGGTGGTGGTCGAATGGGCCTATTACGCCCGCACCGTGCGCGGCTCCGCCCTGGTTGAGCGGCGGCGGGAGTATATTGAGGCGGCGCAATGCCTGGCGCTGCCGACGGGGCGGATCATCTTCCGTCACCTGCTGCCGAACGTGCTGCCGCCGCTGATCGTCGTTGGCACCATGCAGGTGGCGCGCGCCATCGCGCTGGAGGCGACGCTCTCCTTCCTCGGCCTCGGCGTGCCGATCACCGAACCCTCGCTCGGCCTGCTGATCGCCAATGGGTATGAGTACATGCTCTCCGGTAAGTACTGGATCAGCTTCTATCCGGGCATCGCACTGCTGCTGACCATCGTCTCGATCAACCTGGTTGGCGACCAGCTGCGCGACGTGATCAATCCGCGGCTGCAGAAATGACCGCCCCGACGCTCGAACTGCGCGATCTTCGCACGCATTTCGCGACCCGTGGGGGGGTGGTGAAGGCGGTGGATGGCGTTTCGCTGCGGGTCGATCGTGGCCAGGTCCTCGGCCTGGTCGGGGAAAGCGGCTCGGGCAAGTCGGTGACCGGCTTTTCGATCCTCGGGCTGGTGGACCCGCCCGGGCAGGTCGTTGGCGGGCAGGTGCTGTTCCAGGGCCAGGACCTTGCGCGACTGGATGAGGAGGCGATGCGCCACCTCCGCGGCAATCGGATCGCGATGATCTTCCAGGACCCGATGATGACGCTGAACCCGGTGCTGCGCATCGACACCCAGATGATCGAGACGGTGCTGGCCCATGCCCCGGTCAGCCGGGAGGAGGCGCGCCAGCGCGCCCGCGACGCGCTGGGCCAGGTGGGCATCGCGGCGCCGGAGGAGCGGATGCGCGCCTATCCGCACCAGTTCTCCGGCGGCATGCGCCAGCGCGTGGCGATTGCCATCGCCCTGCTGCACAAGCCCGATCTGATCGTCGCCGATGAGCCGACCACCGCGCTCGACGTCACCATCCAGGGGCAGATCCTGGCCGAGGCGCAGAAGCTCTGCGCCGAACATGGCACGGCGCTGATCTGGATCACGCATGATCTTTCGGTGGTCGCCGGGCTCGCGGACCGGATTGCCGTGATGTACGCGGGCCGGGTCGTGGAGGAGGGGCCGGTCGAGGCCGTGCTCGATGCGCCGCTCCATCCCTATACGGTCGGGCTGATCGGCAGCGTGCCCAGCCGCAATCGGCGCGGCGCGGCGCTCAACCAGATCCCGGGCATGACGCCATCGATGCTGAACCTGCCCGCCGGCTGTGCCTTCGCGGCCCGCTGCCCGCGTGCCGCCTCTGGCTGTTCGGAGCCACCGCCCTTCGTCGAGTTCCGGCCCGGGCGAAGCGCCCGCTGCATCCACCCGCATGCGGAAGGGCCGCCGGCATGAGTGCCGCTGCCGAAGCCCCGATCGTCGAGGTGCGCGGCGTCTCCCGCCGCTTCGAGAAACAGCTGGATTTCGTCGCCCGCCTTGCCCGCCGCGCCGGCCTGCCGGTGCGCGAGGAGGTGGTGCACGCGGTCGATGGCGTCGATCTGACGATCCAACGCGGTGAGGTGGTCGGGCTGGTGGGTGAAAGCGGCTGCGGGAAGTCGACGCTCGGGCGCATGGTCGCCGGCATCCTGCCGCCGAGCGAAGGGACCATCCTGCGCCAGGGGCGCGATCTGCGGAGCCTTGGCGGCAGCGAGGCGCGGCTGGCCAAGCTGCGCACGCAGATGATCTTCCAGGACCCCTACGCCTCGCTCAATCCCCGTCGCAAGGTGGCCGAGATCGTCGGCGAGGCGCCGCTCTATCATGGTCTCGTCCGGCGCGCCGACCTCGCCGATTATGTCGATGAGCAGCTGCGCCGGGCTGGGCTCGATCCAGCGCTGAAGGGGCGCTACCCGCACCAATTCTCGGGCGGCCAGCGCCAGCGCATCGGCATCGCCCGGGCGCTCGCGGTGCAGCCGGACATGCTGGTCTGCGATGAGGCGGTCGCCGCGCTCGACGTCTCGATCCAGGCGCAGATTCTGAACCTTTTCATGAAGCTCCGGCGCGAGCTGGACCTGACCTATCTTTTCATCAGCCATGATCTGGGCGTGGTCGAGCATCTCTCCGATCGCGTCGTGATCATGTATCTCGGCCGGGTGGTTGAGGCGGCGCCGTCCGAGGAGGTCTTCGCCCGCCCGAACCATCCCTATACCCAAGCCCTGCTGGCGGAGGTGCCGCGGATCGAGAACCGCAAGCGCCACTTCGCCGGCGTGCAGGGGGAAATCCCCTCGCCGCTCAACCCACCCGGCGGCTGTCATTTCCACCCGCGCTGCCCGCATGCGTTGGCGCGGTGCAAGGTGGAGCGGCCGGTGCTGCGGGAGATCGCCCCCGGCCACCGCAGCGCCTGCCATTTGAACGAGGCGACATGAAACCGCTTTGCGCCCTGCTGCTGCTCGCCCTCGGCGCCTGCGCCGCGCCACCGCGGGGGGAGGAAGCGCCCCCGCGCAGCAGCCCAACCGGGCTCAGCCTCGGCGGCACCGTGGGGGGCTTTTATAGCAACACCGCCTCCCGTTGATCAGCGGCGCGCCGCGACTGCGAAGGCTGCCGCCCCCAACACGCCGAGAGCCGCCAGCAACCAGGGCACCGGCCCGTAGCCGCCCGCGGCCCTCCCAGATCAGCGCAATCCCCAGCGGCGCCGCCATCCGCGGCCCGACCGTCGCCACGCTCAGCGCCCCGCTCAGCGTGCCATATCCCTCCCGCCCAAGGATCTCCATCACGCCCGCCGCGCGCAGGATGGTCATCAGCCCGTCGGCGATCGCCCAGGCCAGGGCATAAAGCACCAGCCAGGATAGGTCAGCGGGCGCCAGCGCCAGGATCAGCATGGCCAGCGGGACCAGGCAGGTCGCCAGCCGGCCGGCCTCGCGCATCGTCACCCGCGCGCCCAGGGCAAAAAGCGCGGCGCGCGCCGCGACCTGGAAGGGGCCGTGCAGCGCCACCAGCAGCAGTACGCTCGCCTCCGGCAGACCACGCTCCCGCAGCAGCGGGATGGCATGCGCGCCGAGGCCGGTTGCGATGAAGGCATGCGCGGCGAAGCAGGCGGCCAGTGCGAGGAAGGCGGGCCGCCGCACCGCCGCCGCCAGGCGAAAGCCGCCCGGCGCCGTGGTGGCGGGCCGCACCGGCCCGGCAGGCAGCAGCCAGAGGGTGAGCGCGCCGGGCAGCAGTTGCAGCGCCGCCAGCGCCAGCAGCGCGCCGCGCCAACCAAGCGCCCCGATCAGCCAGGCGGTCAGCGGGATGAAGATCGTCGCGGTGAAGCCGGTGACGAAGCTGATGGCGGTGATGCTGCGCGCCGGATCGCGGGCGCTCGCCACCACCAGCGCCATGGCCGGCCCCCAGAGCGCGGCCGCCTGGGCCAACCCCATCGCGGCCCAAAGGCCGAGATAGACGGGCAGGCTTTCGGTCATCGACCAGAGCGCGAGCAGCACGGCGCCGAGCCAGCCGCCCCAGGCCAACAGTCCGCGGGCCCCGTCCCGGTCCACCCGCCGGCCGATGGGGATTGCGGCGAAGCCCGAGACCAGCAGCGCCAGCGTCAGCCCGGCATTGATCGCGGCGCGGGACCAGCCGAGCTCGGCTTCCATCGGGGCGACGAACAGCGCGAAGGCGGCGAACATGGTCCCCCAGCCGATCGTCTGGCCGATTGCGATGACCAGGATCAGCCGCGCATCCGCGCTCACACGGTAAACTGCTCGGCGATGATGCGCTCGGAAAGGCCGTGATCGGGGTCGAACAGCAGGGTCAGGGAGATGCTGCGATCCTCGCGCACCTCCACCCGGCGGACGTCGCGCACCTCGGTATAGTCGGCGACCGCGGCGACGGGGCGTTTGCCGGCCTCCAGGATCTCGAACACCACCTCGGCCTCGGCCGGCAGCAGGGCGCCGCGCCAGCGGCGGGGGCGGAAGGCGGATATCGGCGTCAGCGGCAGCAGATTGGCGCCGAGCGGCACGATCGGCCCATGCGCCGAAAGGTTGTAGGCGGTGCTGCCGGCGGGCGTCGCCACCAGCACGCCATCGCAGATCAGTTCGGCCAGCCGTTCCTTGCCATCGATCAGAATACGGACCTTGGCCGCCTGCCGCGTCTCGCGCAGCAGAGAGACTTCGTTGATCGCCAGGCTCTCCTGCACCGCCCCCGTCTCACCGGTCGCCTTCATGCGCAGCGGATGCAGAACCGCCGCCTGCGCGACCGCGAGGCGCTCTGCCAGCCCGTCCTCGCGGTAGTCGTTCATCAGGAAGCCGACGCTGCCGCAATTCATGCCGTAGACCGGCAGATTGCGACCCAGCAGGCGGTGCTGCGTCTCCAGCATGCAGCCATCGCCGCCGAGGGCCACGATCACCGCCGCGCGTTCGGGCGGCGCATCGCCGTAGCGGGCGATGAGGCGTTCGCGGGCGGCGGCGGCGGCCTCGCTGGCGGCGGCCAGGAAGCCGATCCGGCCGATCAGCTGGTCGGGCAGGGGTGGGGTGGGATTGGGCGGCTCGTTCACAGCGCGATGCGCCGGGCGGCGCGGTGCTCCAGCACCGGCATGTCGCGCCGGACCCGCGCGAGCACGGCCGGGTCGAGCCGTGCGCTCGCCCAGCCGGTCCCGTCGGAGGCCTTGGCGAGCACATGGCCCCAGGGGTCGACGATCAGCGAATGGCCATAGACCGAACGCTGCGCGTCGCGCTCCTCGTACTGGCCGTGCGAGGCGGCGGCGATGATCCAGCATTGGCTCTCAATCGCCCGGGCGCGCAGCAGCACCTCCCAGTGATCCTTGCCGGTCTGCAGGGTGAAGTTGGAAGGCACCAGGATGGCATCGGCGCCCGCACGACGCAGCGCGAGGTAGTGTTCGGGGAAGCGGACATCGTAGCAGATGGTGCAGCCGAAGCGCAGACCGCCGGCTTCGAACAGCACCAGCGCATCGCCCGCGCCATAGAGCGCGCTCTCCCGATAGCCGGTGCCATCGGGGCCGGTGATGTCGAAGAGGTGGATCTTGCGATAGCGGGCGATCTCGGCCCCGGAGGGGTCGAAGACCAGGGTCGTGTTGAACAGCTTCTCGCCGCCATCCTCGATCAGTGAGCCGCCATGGACATGGATGCCGTGCCGGCGGGCCAAGCCGCGCAGCAGCTCATAGGCTGGCCCGCCGCTGCCGCCCGGGGCGGGCAGCACCTCCGCCGCCGCACGTCGGCTGTCCCGCCCACCGCCGAGGTTGGTCCAGGTCTCGGGCAGGCTGACAAGGCCGGGCCGGTCGGCGGCGATGGCGGCGTCGATCAGTCGCTCCGCTGCGGCGAGGTTCGCTGCTTTGTCCGAGCCCTGGTTCATCTGGATGACGCTGATGCGCATGCGCGATCGATCCTTGCCGGCGAAACATGAAGCCCCGCCGCCGGCGGCTGGGCAAGCGGGTCAGCCGCGCGGCCAATCCATCCGCGGCTCGGTCCGGCTACCGCGCGTCTCCGGCCAGGCGGCGGGCGGCGGGATGGGCGGGCCGTTGCGCGCGGCCTGCTCCTCGGGCGGGCGGGGCCGGCTTGGCAGGTCGACCCAATCATCCGTGGTGGGGCGGCGCGGCGCCTCGGCGACGCGGAGCGTCAGGCTGCGCAACTCGGCCTGGATTTCGTCGAGCTGGGCTTCGATGGCTTCGAGCCGGCCCTTCATGCCGAAGACGCTGAAGGGCATCAGCAGGAAGGCGATGCCGACCAACGCCAGAAGCAGCGTCAGCAACGGTCCCGTCCAACCGGGCAGGCCGGGGATCACCAGGTGCGTCGCGATTTCCTGCAACAAGCTCATCCCGCAACCTCTCTCGTCGCTGCCAAAGCGGCTGCGATCCTGCCAGAAATCCAGTGCCGCGGCAGCGTCTTCGCCGTTCAGCCGCCGGTCATGCTCATGTGCCGGGGCACCGCCGGGGGGGCGGCGCGGGCGATGACGAAATCATGCCCCTTCGGCTTGCGGGCGATCGCCGCGCGGATCGCCGCGTCCAGCCCGGCCCGATCCAGCGTCGGGTCGCGCAGGGGCCGGCGCAGATCGGCCGCATCCTCCTGCCCGAGGCACATATAGAGCGTGCCGGTGCAGGTCAGCCGCACGCGGTTGCAGCTTTCGCAGAAATTATGGCTGAGCGGGGTGATGAAGCCGAGCCGGCGGCCGGTCTCCTCCACCGTAAAGTAGCGGGCGGGGCCGCCGGTGCGATGCGCGCTTGGCGTCAGCGTCCAATGCTCGCTCAGGCGGGCGTGCACGGTCGAAAGCGGCAGGTACTGGTCGGTACGATCGCCGCTGATTTCGCCCATCGGCATCGTCTCGATCAGCGTCAGGTCGAAGCCGTGCTCGCCGCACCAGCCGAGCATGCGGTCGTATGCGTGCTCGTTCACGCCCTTGAGGGCGACGGCGTTGATCTTCACGGCGAGCCCGGCGGCCTTGGCGGCGAAGATGCCGTCCAGGACGCGGGGCAGGTCGCCCCAGCGGGTCACGGCCTTGAAGGTCGCGGGATCGAGGGTATCGAGCGAGACGTTGATCCGCCTTACGCCGGCCGCGAAGAGCGGCTCTGCCATCCCGGCCAGCTGCGTGCCGTTGGTCGTGACAGTGAGTTCCTGCAGCCCGCCCGCGCCAATGCGCGCGCCCAGGCTGCGGAACAAGGAGAGGACGCCCTTGCGCACCAGCGGCTCGCCGCCGGTCAGGCGGATGCGCTCGACGCCGAGATCGATGAAGGCACCGCAGAGGCGGTCCAGTTCCTCGAGCGTGAGGACCTCCGCCTTCGGCAGGAAGGTCATGTCCTCGGCCATGCAGTAGACGCAGCGCAGGTCGCAGCGGTCGGTGACCGAGACCCGGAGATAGGAGATCCGTCGGCCGAACGGGTCGAGCATGCGGGCGGTCCCCCAGTTTGGCTTGTCCATCAGCGATTTGGGGGGTCGGGTGTTGGTGGCGCAACCCCTCTTGCGGTCCTAATCGGCCGCCACCAGCGCCAGTGTTACGAGGGCGGTATTGATCAGCACCTTGCCGGCGTGCTCGAAGTTAACCGTCACGCGGGCGCCGATGGCCGATTGCACCTGACCGATGCCCCAATCCGGGCGGTCAGGGTGGCGGACCCAGAGGCCGGGGGTGATGGGGGCGTACATAGGCGGTGCATCCTCCTGTGCTCGGCAACCGAACGCTAACCTCGACCAGACTAACAGCTTACCGGTCATGTCGCAGGGATATCCATGTCTGACCCTCGCTTAGCCCGGCTGATGACCGCCCGGCTCTGTCACGATCTCAGCGGCGCCGTGGCGACGCTGACCGGCACGCTGGACCTGGTTGAACAGGGTGAGCCAGACGCCATGGACCTGGCGCGGGAGACAGCGCTGATGCTGCGCGGCCGGTTGAAGCTCTACGGCGCCGCCTGGGGCTTGGCCGAGGAAGCTTGGCCGGTCGCTGAGTTGGCGGCAGTCCTGGGGGCGGCGCCGGCCTCGCCCCGGGTGGGTTTCGTGCTGCAGGGGCTGGGGCAGGCTGGCCTTGTGGCGGCCGAGTTGGTGCCGCTGGTGCTGAACGCGGCGCTGGTCGGGGCGGAGGCCCTGCCGCGTGGCGGCACAGTGACGGTGGCCGGCGATGCGCGGGGCCTGTTTGTGGTGCCTGCCGGCCGGCAGGCCGCCTGGCCGGAGGGGCTGATCAAATTGCTGGCGGGGGAAGGGCCCGATGCGCTGCTGGCCGATGGGCCGCGTCGGGTGACGGCGGTATTGCTCGCAAACCTGGCCGAGGCGCAGGGCTGGGCCTTGAGCTTTGCCCTAGGCCCCGATCAATCCCTGCCGCCTTTGGTCCTGGCCCCGGCCTGAGCCAATCGGCGCCGGCTCTGGGTCCGGGGGGAGGTGGGCCGCGTGGCCGACCTCGCCCTCGTGATGACTGAGCCGCGTCGCTTTACGCGGCGGACCTCCTCCCGCGTCGCTTTACGCGGGAGACTTCCTTCCGCGCCGCTTTACGCGGGAGACTTCCTTCTGCGCCGCTTTACGCGGGAGACTTCCTTCTGCGCCGCTTTACGCGGCGACGAACGTGGCAGCAGCGGGCGCTGGCGCTGGGATCGGGGCGCGCAGCGGCGTCTGCTGCGGGTCGCGCATCACATAGCCGCGGCCCCAGACGGTGCCGATCAGGTTATTGGCACCGGCCTGGGCGAGCTTCTTGCGGAGTTTGCAGATGAAGACGTCGATGATCTTCACCTCCGGCTCGTCCATGCCGCCATAGAGATGGTTGAGGAACGCTTCCTTGGTCATCACGACGCCCTTGCGGAGCGTGAGCAGTTCCAGGATCGCGTATTCCTTGCCGGTCAGATGCACCGGCTGGCCGGCCACCACGACCTCACGCGAGCCGAGATTGAGGGTCAAGGGCCCGACGGTCAGGCTGGGCTGGGCAAAGCCCTTGGTGCGGCGGACCACGGCCTGGATGCGGGCGAGCAGTTCCTGGCTGTCGAAGGGCTTGCAGATGAAGTCGTCGGCACCGACGCCGAAGCCCTTCACCTTGGCCTGCGGGCGGTTGAGGCCGGACAGGATCAGCACCGGGGTTTCCACCCGGCTGGCACGGAGCCGGCGGACCACCTCGTAGCCCTCCATGTCAGGGAGGCCCAGGTCGAGGATGATAATATCGTAATCATACATACGGGCGAGTTCCAGGGCCTCATCCCCGGTATCGACCGCTTCTACAACCATCGCAGCCGCCTTGAGCATCGCCACGATCCCGCGCGAGACCGTCAGATCATCTTCAACCAGTAGGGCACGCATTTTCGGACCTCCACACGTTCGACGTGTCTAAAACTAGCGCGTCATGTCGCGAAAGGAAGGGGAAATTCACCCTTCGCGTGTATCAAGATTAGAAATAAGGTGGTTAAAAATGGCTAACAGAGAGAAATTTCTCGAAAAAAAATCATTTACGACCAGATCAGAGGCTATCTGCTCCGCGCTTGGCGAATTGCCACGATTTGATATGCACGGAAAGGTTGTGTCCGCCCGTGGCGATAGCCTGCAGGTATCCGGCCTCGGCCGCTTCCTCGCCCTGGGCAGCCGGCTCGCGGTACCAGCGCCGGAGGGGCGGGCGGTCCCGGCCGAGGTTGTCGCCCTCGCGGGGGATCGCGCCACGCTCCAGGCTTTCGGCCCGATCGCCGGCATCGGGCCCGGCACGCCGGCGCATCTCGCCGCCCCCGCCATCCTCGCTCCGGATAAAAGCTGGCTTGGACGGGTGATCGATCCCTTCGGTGCGCCGCTCGATGGCGGCCCGCCGCTGAGCCCCGGCGCCCGGCGACGCTCCTTGCGGGCGACGCCGCCACCGGCCGGCCAGCGTGCCCGCCTCGGCCCGCGGATCGATCTCAGCGTGCGCGCCCTCGATGCCTTCGCAACCTGCCGCCAGGGCCAGCGCCTGGGCCTTTTTGCCGCCTCGGGCGTCGGCAAATCGACGCTGCTGGCGATGCTCGCGGCGGGCGCGCGCTGCGATGTCGTGGTCTTCGCCCTGGTTGGCGAACGCGGCCGCGAACTGCGCGAATTCATCGAGGATGATCTCGGCCCGGTCGGCCTTGCGCGTTCCGTCGTCGTCTGCGCCACCTCCGATGCGCCGCCGCTGCTGCGGCGGGAGGCCGCCTATGCCGCGATGACCGTCGCCGAGCATTTCGCCGATGCTGGGCAGCATGTGCTGCTGCTGATGGACAGCGTCACCCGCTTCGCCATGGCGCTGCGCGAGATTGCCCTGGCGGCCGGTGAGCCACCGGCGACGCGCGGCTATACGCCGGGCGTCTTCGCCGAACTGCCGCGCCTGCTGGAACGCGCCGGACCGCGGGCCGAGGGCAGTGCCGGCGCCATTACCGGCCTCTTCACCGTCCTGGTCGAAGGCGATGATCACGACGAGCCGATCTCGGATGCGGTGCGCGGCATCCTCGACGGCCACGTGGTGCTGGACCGCGCGATCGGCGAGCGCGGCCGCTATCCGGCGATTGATGTGCTCCGCAGCCTTTCCCGCACCGTCCCGGGCAATCTCGCACCGGCCGAGCACGCCCTGGCGCAACGCGCCCGGCGCACGCTCGCCTTGCATGCCGAGATGGCCGATCTGATCCGCCTCGGCGCCTATCGGCCGGGCACCGATCCGGCGGTAGATGAGGCGATCCGCCTGGCGCCGCGGATCGAGGCGATGCTCGCGCAAGCGAAGGGCGAGGGCGGCGATATCGACGGGGCCTTCGCCGCGCTGGCCGCGGCGCTGGAGCCGACCGATGGCGCGTGATCCGCTCGCCGTGCTTACGCGGCTGCGCCAGATCGAAACCGAGCAGGCCCGCCGCCGGTTGGGCCAGGCGGTCGGCCGGACCGAAGTGGCGCTGCTGGCCGAGGGGGCGGCAAGCGCCGCGCTCGTCGCCGAGGCCGTCGCCCCGGGCGCCGATTACGCGGCCTGGCTGCCGCGCGGCCTGGCCCAACGGGATCGGGCCGCCCTGGCGCGGCGACGAGCCGAGGTCGGGCTGGCCGAGGCGGCAGCGGCGCTCGGTGCGGCGCGGGCCGCCGAACGGGCGGTGGAACTGATCGCCGCCGCGCGCGACCGGCTCGCCCGCCGCCAAGCCGCGCGCCGCGTTCAGGCGCTGCTGGACGAAGCCGCATCGCGCCGGCGCGGCTGATGGCCTCTCGGCCGCATCGCTTGAGCGGAATCGCCTGAACCGCGGCTTTGCCCTACACAGCGGGAGGACCGGCGCGGTTTTCTTCGTGCGGTCGGATCGCCATGTGACCAGCCGGAGAGCGCCTTGCTCCAGGGGCCATGCCCCGCCCACCAGGAGGGAAAGTGGATGCCGAAATGCCTGCCGCTCGCCGCGCTGCTGCTGCTGCCAGGACTTGCCGTCGCGCAACCGGCGCCCAGCGGGGTTGGCCCCGTCTTCCCACCGCGTGAGCAGGAGCCGCAGCCGGCTGAGGTGCTGAAGCGCGAACAACAGATGGGCCTTGGCAATGAATTCACGCCGCAGCAGGACCGCACCGTCGATCAGATCTACAAGGATCTGACCGGGTCCAGTCCGAACCCGCCTCCGCCTGCTCCACCCGCCTCCGGGTCGCAGCGGCCGCATCGCTAAGGCGGTGGGCGCGCCCGTTGCCGCGACGCTCGGCGCCTTCGTCGCCGGGACCCGCTTCGCGGCCCTGCCCAAGCCGCTCTGCGATGCCGGATTGCGGACCATCCTCAATCATGTCGGCTGCGCGCTGGGAACGGCGCGCGACCCGGCCGTCCTGACCGCCCTCGCGGTCATGCGCGATATCAGCGCCGCGCCGGTGGCCACCGTCTATGGCCAGGCGACGCGGCTGGACGCGATGGCTGCCGCTTTCGTGAACGCGGTCGCGGGCAATCTGCTCGATTTCGACGATACGCATCTCCGCACCGTCATCCACCCCGCCGCCCCCGTCGTGCCGGACGCCTTCGCGCTGGCCGAGGCGCATGGGCGCTCCGGCGCGGCGGTGCTCGAAGCCGTGCTGCTCGGCGGTGAAGTGGCCTGCCGTATCGGCAACATGGTCTCGCCTGGGCATTATGATCGCGGCTGGCACATCACCTCGACCTGCGGCGCCTTCGGCGCGGCGGCGGCGGCGGCCAAGCTGCTCGGCCTCGATGCGCAGCAAACCGCGCACGCCATCGGCATCGCGGCGAGCG
>CAITYE010000071.1 GCA_903896535.1 uncultured Paracraurococcus sp. | reverse complement strand
TTGTCGCGCGGAAAGGCCCCGTCCTCGAAACTATCCCAGAGGCCGGCGACGACGTCGTAGAATTCCTCGGCCCGCTCATAGCGATGGCCGTGATCGGGGTGGCGGTCGAAGCCGAAATTGCCGGCCTCGTCCTCGATCTGGGAGGTTACGAGATTCCAGCCCGCACGCCCGCCGCTGATATGATCGACCGAACCGAAGCGGCGCGCGATGGTAAAAGGGTCGGCATAGGTGGTGGTCGCCGTCGCGATCAGGCCGAGATGCGTGGTCACTGGCGCGAGCGCGGCGATCAGCGTCGCCGGCTCCGGGAAGACTTGCCGCCCGGCCTGTGGCCGCCAGGGGCTGCCGCCATCCAGCGCCGCGCTGCCGTTCAGCGCCGCGGTGTCCTGGAAGAAGATGCAGTCGAGCAGCCCGCGCTCCGCCGTCCGGGCGATCTCGACGTAATGCGCGAAGGACATGTCCGTCTCAGGCACCGCATCGGGGTGGCGCCAGCCGGCGGAATGGCTGCCGGGGGTATAGACGAAGCCGGCCAGGTGAAGCTGTCGGGTCATGCTGCCTTCTCCTCAAGCGCCTCGGCATCCGACCAGCCGAACACCACGGCCGGCCCGCGACAAGCACGGCTTCCCGAGCGAGGTGCGGCAGTATAGCGTCGCCGCATCACTTGAAACCGGGACAAAGGACAGGCTGTATGGATCTCGGTTTGCAGGGCCGCGTGATCGCGGTGACGGGCGCGGCCAGCGGCTTCGGCAAGGCCATCGTCGAATTTCTCTCGGCTCAAGGCGCCGATCTGCATGTCGCTGATCGGGATGCGAGCGGTCTTGCAAGATTGACGGCCACGTATCCATCGATCCGTGCGACCACGGTCGACCTCGCCGACCGCAGCGCGGCCGCGCGGTGGATTGCAGCCGTGGAAAGCGCGACGGGCGGGTCCATCGGTGTCCTCGTCAACAATGCCGGCGGCTCGCTCGGCCAGGTGGCGCAGGACCCGGTTGAGGTCTCGGATGCCGATTGGGATGCCATCCTTGCCATCAACCTGACCGCCGTCTTCGCCCTGTGCCGGGCCGTTATCCCGGGAATGCGCAAAGCGGGAGGCGGGCGCATCATCAATATCGGCTCCCGCGCCAGCCAGCACGCCTCGCTCGCGGGGGTGCAGGCCTATACCGCCGCCAAGCATGCCATTGCCGGGCTGACCCGCCAGCTTGCGGCAGATCTCGGCCCTTCGGGGATCACGGTGAACTGCGTGGCGCCCGCCCTGGTCAGAACGAACCCGCAGCGCGACGCGCAATGGGACCGGTACGGCGAAGCCGGCCAGCAGGCCATGCTGAACCGGATTGCGCTGCGCCGGCTCGGCACGGCGGACGACATCGCCCATGCCGTTGGCTTCCTCGCCTCCGACCTCGCCAGCTACGTGACCGGCGTGATCCTGCCGGTCGATGGCGGCGTGTCGTGATCCTCCTCCAGCCGGAATGCTCGCCATGAACCGCCGCGAACTCGCACTCACCACGGGGATGCTCCTGGCGGCCCCGGCGCTGCGGGCGCAGACCCGCAGGCTGATCCGGCTGATCGTGCCCTTCTCCGCCGGCGGCAATACGGATGCGCTCGCCCGCATCGTGGCGCCGCGGGCGGGGGAGCTGCTGGATGCGACGATCGCGGTGGAGAACCGCCCGAGCGCCTCGGCCGTGGTCGGCGTCGAAGCCGTGGTGCGCGCCGCACCGGATGGCAATACGCTGCTGATCTGCGACACCACCCTGCCGGTGATGCCGACGCTGAACGCGAGCCTGCCCTTCGACATTTTCCGCGACCTGGAGACCATCGCTTCCATCGCCTCGGCGCCGACCACCCTTGTCGTGCGCGCCGGCCTGCCGGCGCGGGATTTGCGGGAGTTCATCGCGCTCGCCAAAGCGGAACCGGAGCGCATCACCTATGCCACCGGCAGCGTCGGCGGGACCGCGCATATCGCCGCGTTACTGCTGCAGGAACAGGCTGGCATCCGGATGACCTTCGTGCCCTATTCCGGCGCTGGTCAGGCGGCGACCGATCTGGTTGCCGGGCATCTTGATGTGAATTTCTCAGCCTTGCAGGCGGTGCTTGGGCTGATCCGCGGCGGCCAGATCCGCGCCCTGGCGACCAGCGGCGCCGAGCGCCAGGCCATGGCCCCGGAAATCCCCACCTTCCGGGAATCCGGCCTGCCGGATTTGGTGGTGGCGGCGCATTGGGGGCTCTATGCGCCGGCCGGCACGCCAGCCGCGACGATCCAGGTGATCGGCGCCGCCTTCCGGCGCGCGATCGCCGAGGACGCGATCCGTGCGGAGGTGGAGAAGCGCGGCTACGCGCTGGTCGGCGCCGATGCGGCCGAACACGCGCGCATCCTGCGCCTGGAAAACCAGAAATGGGGCGATGTCATGCGGCGGGCAGGGATCAAGCCGCAGGGCTAGAGCATGCTGCGTTCGCATACGTTCACGCAGCCCGCTCTAGCATATGTTGGATCGCGCGATTCAGCGCCTTCTGCGATTCCGCCTCAACGCATCGCGCTCTAGAGCATGCTGCGTTCGCATCCGCTCACGCACCCTGCTCTGATGTTTGTTTGGTCGCGGGATTCAGCGTTATCGGCGATTCCGCCTCAATGCATCCCGCTCTAACCAGTAGCGGGCAAAAGCACCGGCCGCCGCCCGGCGGGTTGGCGGCGGCCCTCGGCAGCGTTCAGCTGCCGAGCGGCCCGAGCTGCCCGAGTTCCATGGCCTTGATTTGCAGCGCCAGGTACTTCGAGTTGATGCGGCATTGGGCCAGGCCGCCGGCGATGAACCACAGTCCCTGCTGCGGTGTGCGCTTGTACATGTTGTTCAGCTCGCCATCCGGGCCGATGCCCCAGACCGGGCCGACCCGTTCGGCGATAGCTTCGCCCATCGCCCGCCGGACCAGTTCCTGCTGCGGATAGTAGCCGGTGGCGAGCAGCAACAGGTCGGCGGGCACCACGCTGCCGTCTTTCAGGAGCG
>CAITYE010000070.1 GCA_903896535.1 uncultured Paracraurococcus sp. | reverse complement strand
CGCCCCGGCGCCACCGGGCCGCGCGCCCAGCGCTGGCTGTTTCCCTCCCGCGCCGCGGCGGGGCACATGACGCGCCAGACGCTCGGCCTGCTGCTGAAGGACGCGGCGGCGGCGGCCGGGCTCGATGCGGCGCGGGTCAGCCCGCACGTGCTGCGGCACAGCTTCGCCAGCCATCTGCTGGGGCGCGGTGCCGACCTCCGCAGCCTGCAATTGCTGCTCGGCCACGCCGATATCGCCACCACCCAGATCTATACCCTGGTCCTGGAAGCCCGGCTGCGGGCCCTGGTGGAGGCCCACCATCCCCTGGCCCAGGCGTAACGCAGCCGTCGCATTCCCCGAATAATCCTGCTAACCCTCGGGCAGATAGAGATATGCTGCACTTTCTCGACTTCGAAAAACCGATCGCTGAGCTGGCCAGCCAGATCGAGGAGCTGCGCCGCACCACCGATGCCGGCGGCATCGATGTGCGTGAGGAAGCCCAGCGGCTGGAAGACAAGGCCGATGCGCTGCTGCGCGCGACCTATGCCAAGCTCAGCGCCTGGCAGAAGGCCCAGGTGGCGCGGCATCCGGAACGGCCGAAATGCCTGGACTATATCCGTGCCCTGATCACGGACTGGACCCCGCTGGCCGGCGACCGCGCCTTTGCCGATGACGCCGCGGTGGTCGGCGGCCTCGGCCGCTTCCGGGGCCGGGCCGTTGCCGTCCTCGGCACCGAAAAGGGCGAGGACACCGACAGCCGCGTCAAACATAATTTCGGCATGGCCCGGCCGGAAGGCTATCGCAAAGCCCGCCGCATCATGGAACTGGCCGGGCGATTCGGCCTGCCCATCCTCTCCTTCGTCGATACCGCCGGCGCCTATCCGGGCATCGAAGCCGAAGCCCGCGGGCAAGCCGAAGCCATCGCCCGCGCCATCGAAGCCGGCCTGGAAGCCCCCGTGCCCTTCATCGCCACCATCATCGGCGAAGGCGGCTCCGGCGGCGCCATTGCGCTGGCCGCCGCCGACCGGGTGCTGATGCTGGAACACAGCATCTATTCGGTGATCAGCCCGGAAGGCTGCGCCTCCATCCTCTGGCGCGATCAAGCCCAGGCGGCCATCGCGGCCGAAGCCCTGAAACTCACCGCCGAGGACCTGCGCCGGCTGGGGCTGATCGATGACCTGGTGCCCGAACCCATGGGCGGCGCCCAACGCGACCCGGCCACGACCATCACCACCGTGGGCGAGCGCATCTGGACCAACCTCGACCCCCTGCTGGTCCTGGACGGGGCCACCCTGAAAGCCCAGCGCCGCCGCAAATTCCTCGATATGGGCCGGGGCGGTATCTGACGGCCGGCGGCGCGCCGCTTTGGGCTGTGCAGCCCAAGAACACCGCAGGTGTCCGCCCGGCGAGTTAGGGCGGGAAAAAGCCATACCGGCGGCCAAATCCCGCGACCGCAGGCCGCCGTCTTGCCAGCCCAGCCCCCAACCGGTGTAGGCTGCCCCAGGCGCGCGACAGCGCCACAGGAGGCAAACGCAATGGACGGCAGCATGGCCCCGACCGGCCCCAAAGTGACCATCGCCCGCAAGGCGTCCGCGGATTACACGACCGGCCGGCGCGTCTTCTTCAAATACCGCGACCTCGGCGTCCAGGACGCCACGGGGGGCAAAATCCGCGCCCAGGTCATGGAAGCCCTGACCGGCATGACCGAGCCCACCGGCTGGCACGTCCATCACTGCGAAGCGCAATTCGTCTACGTCCTGAAAGGCTGGGTGGACCTGGAATTCGAAGACGGCACCCGCACCCGCTGCGAAGCCGGCGACGCCATCCTGATCCCCGGCGGCATGCGCCATAATGAATTCGGCACGTCGGACGATGTCGAAATCCTGGAGCTATCGGTGCCGGGGCCGATGACGACCGCGGCCTGCGACGCCCCCCCCGGCATGTGATTTTAGAGCGCGATGCGTTGAGGCGGCATCGCCGAAGGCGCTGAATCGCGCGATCCAACACATGCTAGAGCGGGCTGCGTGAACGTATGTGAACGCAGCGTGCTCTAGAGGCCGCGACGGCATCGCCGGGCCTTTTGGCGCCCGGCGGCGGCGGTGCGGCGGGCGGGAAACCGGCCTGAATCCAGGGACAGCACATCTTCGGACAAATCCCCGGCATCCGGCGGGGCGGCGGGGACAGGGCGGCGCGGCCGCCCTGCCGAACCCCTGGCGGCGCCCAAAGGGCGCTTGCCGGCCGGTTGCGGACCGGCCGCCCTGGCATGGCGGCCCGCGCCATCGCCCCGGCGCGGCCGGCAGCACCCGATCCACGACCGGCCCGCACGCCCTTCAACCCCTTCAAGCGGGTTGAGGCCGGATCGGACCGATTTCCGGCACAGCCACGGCTTGCCCGGGAAAACCGGCAATTTGCTTGAGGAATTGAGGATTTGAAGCCGCCCCGCCGGGGCCGGCCAGCCACGCGACGGGGCACCCGCCCGAAGGGGCGGGGAAAGTGCAGCAGATGCACAGTTTGAAAGAGCGCCCCCCGCCCGGCTGGCCGGTGGGGTGAGAACACCGTAGCAACCGCGGGTGGCTGGAAGGTTAACGTCGGCGGGGCGGCGCGCCCTGCGCGGCGGCGCGGGCCTGGTTGAGGGCGAGCAGGCGGGCCAGCGCGTCCTCCTCTGAAATATCACTCGGAAAACCATAGGCGGCGGCGACGGCGGTATCGAGGGCGGCGTGCAGGCCATCCAGCCAGGCGCCCTCCGGCGTACCCCGCGTGTTGTAGAGAGCGGTCAGGGTGCGGCGGCGCAGCGTGACGGCGGCGGCGGGGGACTTCGGGACGATGCGGTCGGGGAAGCCGGGCACGACTTCCGGCACGCAGTCCACGAGGTCGGGCGGGTTCAGCCAGGCGTCGCGGGCGGCGACGAGGGCGCGGGCGGCCTCGGCGATGGCGATGGCGTGGGGGTTCGCAGCGTAGCTTTCCGCCGGGAGGTTGGGGGTGAGGTGTTCGGGGAAGGGGAAGGTCTCGAAAGACGTACTTGGTGTGTACCGCGGGTCGTTTCCGACACCGTGTGATGCGCCCAGTCGGACTGCCCAGGTTTCATGAAATCGGCTGTGTAGGATGCCGAAGCTGGTGTCGTCGGAGCGGGCGATGATTTGAAGCTTCGTATCGGGGCAGACGGCAGCGGGCGCCCATACAAATACCCGGTGCTTTGAAACCTCAGGTGTCACGATGAAACGGTGGTGAGCCGAGAGCGCTTCGCGCATGACCGGCCGAGACCACTGAAATAGCCACCAACATTCGTTCGTGCGCTTCTCGCGCTTCCCAACGCGCGTTGGCTTCACGACGTGGGCGAGGTGGCCGTAGGGCGCGACATAAAAGCGAACCGCCACCTCGTCCGTGTTAGTCCCAAAATCGACAATCCACATGTCTCGGTTTCGTCGTGCTACGTCGAGCCCGTTCCACCATGGGCGCACAACATCAGAGTTGGGCCGCCCGTTCGGGTTGAGCGGTTCCACCAGCCATTGTCGTGCGAGTTCGCCTGTCAGTTCGAACGGGCCCGTTTTCTGAATTCCGTTGAATGCTGCTGACGCATTCTCGGCCAACATGCTCGCGGCGGTCAGATCGGCGCCCGCAGCCGTCAGATCGGGGAAGATGATCGGGACATCCTGCCCATTTAGGCATGGCGTTTCAGAAAGGGCCGGGTCGCAGAAGCAGACCAGGGATACCCGCACCGCCGCGCCATCCAGAATCCAGGGTTCGTCGCCCCAGGCCGAGAAAATCTTCGCGCCCTTTACAATCCGATCAAGTACCCGACGGTTCGCGCCGCTTCGAATGCTGTTCGTGGAAACCAGCCCTACCCTTTGCGTGTCGCCTGCTGCCAATGCTGCACGTGCCTTCTCAAACCAGAAACACACGAGGTCGGCTCCGCCTGGAACGCGGTCCGTATACACGGTTCGGAGCCGATCGACTGAAGCGGCGCCGAGTTCTTTCAACATCTTCTTGTCGCCGACAAACGGCGGATTGCCCACAATCACATCCGCTTTCGGCCACGCCGCCTCGGTGCCATCCGGGTTGAGCAGCGCATCCCGGCACTCGATATGATCGAGCTTTTTCAGGATCGGGTTGTCGGCCACGACATAGCCGTTGCGCAGCGTCCATTGGATGGCGCCGATCCAGACGGAGACGCGGGCCAGCTCGGCGGCGAATGCGTTCAGCTCGATGCCCAGCACCACCTCGGGGCCGATCTGCACCTCGCGGCGGGGCAGGCCGAAGCCTTCCGCCTCCACCACCGCCTGGCGTTCCAGGTCCTTCAGCCGCAGCAGCGCGACGTACAGGAAATTGCCCGAGCCGCAGGCGGGGTCGAGCACGCGGAAGGCGCGGAGACGGGCGAGCCAGGCATCCAGGATCGCCTCGGCCTCGGCCAGTAGCGACTGCGCCTCGGCCCGGCGGGCGCGGGCGGCGCGGTCCAGCGCGGCGCGGGCGGCGCGGCTGTCGGGTGCGGCGAGCGCCGCGGCGCCGGCGGCGGCGTCGGCCGCCAGCAGCGGGGCGTGGCGTTCCATGATCGCCGCGATGCGCTCGCGCGCCGCCGCCCATTCGCGGGTCAGCGGGCGGACCAGCACGGGTTCCAGAATAAGATCGATCTTGGCTTCGTCGGTGTAGTGCCGGCCGATCTGGGATTCCTTGGCGGGGTCCAGCGCGCGCTCAAACAGCGTGCCGAAGATGGAGGGCTCGATCTCGTCCCAGTCGAAGATGGAGGCCTTCAGCAGGTCCTTGATGTCGTCCATGGTCAGCGGCAGCGTCGCGTCGCTGTCGAACAGGCCGCCATTGAACCAGGGGATTTCGTCGAAGCCGATGCTGCCATCCGGGTCCCGCATGGCGGTGAAGAGCAGGGCGGCGTCCTGCTGGAAACGCTGCGGCGCGCGGCGCGACCGTTCGAGGATGCGGCGGAACATGCCGTTCGGCAGCAGCTTCGCCTTGTCGGCAAACAGGCAAAAGACCAGGCGGTTGACGAAGTGCGCGACCTCGATCGGCGGGTGGCCGCGGTCGCGCAGGCGGCGGGCGATGCCGATGAAGACTTCGGCGGCGTCCTTGGTGATGCCGGCGCGGGTGGTCGGCGGGCGCAGCGCCTCGGGGTCCACCAGCATGGCGTGCAGCAGGCGGCGCCTGTTGGCATCGCGCAGCTCGACGATGTGGATGCGATGGCTGCGGGTGGGCGTGTTGTTGAAGTTGGTCCGCAGCTCGAAGCCGAGGATGTCGCAGACCGCGAGGATGGGCGGGTTCTCAAGGCCTGGCGCGTAGCGTAGCAGCTGCTCGAAGGCCTTTTCGTTCAGCCCGCCGGGCGCCTTGTATTCCAGCGCGAAGTGGTTGCGCTTCCAGACATCGGCGAAGCCGCGGCCGCCGCTGGACTTGGTGATGCGCTTCTCGAAGGCGTAGCCGTCATCGTCCGGGTCGTCGTTCGGCGCGGCGACGCCGAGCAGCTTGCAGAGGTCGTTGAAGTGGGTCTGGGCGGAGGCGCGCTCGCTGATGTCCGCGGCGGCCCATTTGGCGATGAATTCGTCCGGCGTCATGCGCGGGAGTTTCGCACGCGACTCCGCCCGCAGCCAAAAGCCTTTCTGGTCGCCGTCGCCGCCGCAGCACCGCCAGCCCCAACAGCCCGAGGGCCAGCGGCCCCAGCGGGCCGGGGGCGGGGATATCGGCGGCGTCGGGCAGGCTCGGGGCTTCGGCCAGCAGCAGGAAGGGCACCAGCGGGTCGGTCAGGCTGGCCGCGTCGGTGTCGGTGGCCTCAGGCGGGGTGGCGAACAGGGCGGCCGCCAGGGCCACCGGGTCGGTCCAAGGCGAGCTTGGCTCGGCGGCCGGGTCGGTCGCTGCCGGCCCGCCTGCCGCGACGGCCAATGGACCCCCGCCCAAGGCCGCGTCCAGCGCCCCGCCCACCGCCAGCGCCTGGGCCAGCGCGGCGCCTGGTGTGACCCCCATTGGGGCGTCCTGTAGGGCGTTCGGTGGGGCCATCGGTTGGGCGCCGGGCGCGGTGCCCGGTGTGGCGCCCGATGCGGCCGGGTCGGCCGCCACGCCGCAGAGGCTGCCGGCGGCCAGCGGGCTGGCCAGCGGGGCGCTCAGCGGGGCACTCAGCGGGGCACTGGCGGCGGGACGCCAGCCGAGCGGCGTCATCGGGGTCAGGCCCCAGGACTGCGCCCAGGCCTGCCCCAGGCTGGGGCCCAAGGCGAGGTTGGGCGGGGTGGTCTCGGCGCCGCCGGGCGCGCTGCCCAGTCCCGCGCCGCCGGCCAGGGGGCCGCTGCCGACGCTGGTCTCGGCCGCTACCCAGCCCGGGGCGGGTCCCAGGCGCTCGGTCGCCAGACCGGTCTCGGGGCCGGGCGTCAGCGACTCGATTGCCGCGATCACGGGCAGGTCCAGGGGCAGGCCAGCGGAGTCGGCCAGGATCGCGTCGGCGATCGGGGCGATGGCGGCGGCTGGGGACTCGGCCGCACCCGGCGCGGCCGGCGGGTCGGTGGCGCGGGTGAAGGGCGCGCTGGGCGCCGGCATGCCGCCGGGCAGGGGCGGCGGTGCCGGTGGCCCCGGTCCCATGGGGTCGGGCCGATTCGCCCGCAGCGGCGCCAGGGCGAGCAGGCAGAGCAGCAGCGGCAAGGCGAAGCGCAGCAGTCGCACGGCGTTGCACCAAAAGGGACAAGCCATATTAAAGGAGTATTAAGTTAACAAATCCCTAAATTGTCTCTATTTTATTTCACCTCACGCGTGCGGCACTCGCGCCCTGGTAGGCATTGCTGCGGGGGTGGATCAGGCGATAAATGAAGGGCGAATTGTTCGCGACGGCAAGGAATGCCGATGGATGGACTGGCTGTCCCGCTTG